>SKPY01000535.1 GCA_007119305.1 Nitriliruptorales bacterium | reverse complement strand
TGGGCCCGGACGTGGCCGCCCGTCTCGTCGACGCCGGCGCGCAGGGCGTGCTCGTCCCCCTGCCCGGCACCGTGCCCGGGCTCGACGAGCGCACCGCCGCTGCGCTGGCCCAGCGCGCCCGGGACAGCGGGGCCCTGGCGGTCGGCACGGTCGGCACCTCGCAGGAGGGCGCCCACGTCGACACCCTGCGGATGCTGGGGCTCGCGGCCAAGCGTGTGGGGGTGGACGTGCACCACATCGGCGACGCGGGCTGGACAGGGCTCGCCCCGCCGGAGAACGTCTACGCATACGCCGTCACGATCCGGGGCGTCCGGCACACGTGGAACCGCATGGCGCGGGCCACCCGTGTGCGCTGGCTGCCTTGAGTCGGGCGTGGCGGTTTTGCCCGAGTCCGCGGCGCGGGCGCGGGGCCGAATGGGGCGGGTGCCGCCGCGCCGTGCGCTACAGTACCTGCAAGCCAAACCGCGCCCGGCGCTTCCCCACGCACAGCCCGAAGCTGCCGGGCGTTGCCCAGCCTGAGAAGGGGTGCGCCCGTGGCGGAGATCGAGATCGGCATCGGCAAGTCCGGTCGCCGTGCCTACGGCTTCGACGACATCGCGATCGTG
Source organism: Nitriliruptorales bacterium (assembly GCA_007119305.1). GTDB lineage: Bacteria > Actinomycetota > Nitriliruptoria > Euzebyales > Egibacteraceae > SKPY01. Next base: position 5,481 of record SKPY01000535.1, on the reverse strand, counting down.
CCGTCCCGGCGCACCCGTGACCCCGAGGACGTCGACCTGTCCTGGCAGATCGACGCCTACGAGTTCGACCTGCCCTGCCTGGGCGCCGCGATGGACGGGGTCATGAGCCCCCGCACGGCGATCGAGCTCGGCCGTTCCGGCGGCCTCGGGGTGCTCAACCTCGAGGGGTTGTGGACCCGCTACGACGACCCGGAGCCGCTGCTCGAGGAGATCGCCGCGCTCGACCCCGCGGTCGCGACGGCGCGGATGCAGGAGATCTACAAGGAGCCGGTCAAGGAGGACCTCATCGGCCGGCGGGTCGGCGAGCTCAAGGAGGCGGGCGTCACCACAGCGGCGAGCCTGACCCCGCAGAAGGTGGAGCGCTGGCACAAGCTCGCGCTCGACGCCGGGCTCGACATCCTGTTCATCCAGGGCACCGTTGTGTCCGCGGAGCACGTCTCCACCCGCTCGCAGCCGCTCAACCTGAAGGAGTTCATCGCCCGCTACGACATCCCGGTCGTCGTCGGCGGGTGCGCGAGCTACTCGACCGCCCTGCACCTCATGCGCACCGGCGCGGCGGGCATCCTCGTCGGGGTCGGGCCCGGCAACGCGTGCACCTCCCGCGCCGTGCTCGGCATCGGCGTGCCGCAGGCCACGGCGATCGCAGACGCCGCTGGTGCCCGCAGCCGCCACCTCGAGGAGACCGGCCGCTACGTGCACGTCATCGCCGACGGCGGGATGCGCACCGGCGGCGACATCGCGAAGGCGGTCGCCTGCGGGGCCGATGCCGTCATGCTCGGCTCCCCGCTCGCCCGCGCCACCGAGGCGCCGGGTCGCGGCTACCACTGGGGCATGGCGACCTTCCACCCCGACCTACCGCGCGGCGCGCGCGTGCAGGTCGAGGCAAGCGGCTCCCTGCGCGAGATCCTGCTCGGGCCGGCGGGCGAAAACGACGGCACGCTGAACCTGTTCGGCGCGCTGCGCACGTCCATGGCCACGACCGGGTACGCCACGCTCAAGGAGTTCCAGCGCGCCGAGGTCATGGTCGCGCCCGCGCTGCAGACCGAGGGCAAGTTCTACCAGCGCGCCCAGGGTGTGGGGATGGGCCGGCGCTGAGGCCGGGCCGCGCCGCACCGTGAGCGGCGCTAGTCCTCGCGCAGCCCGCGCAAGGGGGGGACCCGGGCGGCGCGCAGCAGCTCGGCGACGTCCGTGTGCGACCAGCCGCGCTCCAGCAGGGCCCGGGCGATGCGGGCGGGTCCGAGGTGCGCGCCGCAGGTGGGGCAGAAGACCGCCTGCTCGCCCTTGCCCGGCAGCTCCACGCCGCAGAAGGGACACCCGCCCGTCGCGGTCATCTGCACCGGCAGGGTCGGGGCGCCGGCATCCGCAAGACCGTCGAGGTAGCCCTGCGCGTAGTGCCAGTCCACGTAGTCGTCGGGCTTAGGGTCGTACGCGGGCTCATGCACGGGGGTCGCGCCCGACTCGAGCAGCGCCGTCAGGTTCTGCTCGAGCATGTCCCAGGGAAAGAAGTGCTCCTCGACGCAGTCCTCGCAGAACACGCTCATGCCCTTGAAGCCCTCCGGCTCGAACGTGTGCCGGAAGGCGGCGAGGTCGTCGAGGTCCCGGCGCACACGGGCCGCCTCGTGGCGGTCCAGCGGCCGCGGTTCGGGGTCCTCGTCGTAGGACTCGTGGTCTTCGTACTCGTCGTCCATCGCACCGGCACCTTACCGTCCCGGCCGCGTGCCCGCTGCTACCCTGGGGGACGGTCTGCGCCCGGCTCGGCGGGACGCGCGACCGGCTGCGGGCCGCGGGACGGTGGCTTGCCCTCGGCCCGCGTCTGTACGACGCTTGAGCGTGCTGGCGCGGCGTGCCAGGTCACGCCCGACGGAGGGAGCGCACGGTGCAGGAGGAACGAGCGGACATCGACCTGGTCGTGGTCGGACTCGGCTACGTGGGCCTGCCGCTGGTCGCAGAGGCGGTCCGGGCCGGGCTGGCGGTCGTCGGGCTGGACGTCGATGCGGCCAAGGTCGCCGGGTTGAACGCGGGCCGCAGCCACGTCGACGACCTCTCCGACGCCGACGTGGCGGCCATCGTGGAGTCCGGGTTCGTGGCGACGACCGACCCGTCCTGCCTGGGCGCGGCGGCCACGGTGGTGGTGTGCGTCCCGACGCCGCTGTCCACCGACACCGCGCCGGACCTGTCAGCGGTGCGCGCGGCGATGGGTGCGATCGCGTCGCGCCTGCGGGCCGGCCAGCTCGTCGTGCTCGAGTCGACGACCTACCCGGGCACGACCGAGGAGATCGTCCAGCCGCTGCTCGAGGAGGCCTCGGGGCTCGTGGTCGGCGAGGACTTCCACCTGGCGTTCTCTCCCGAGCGCATCGACCCGGGCAACACCGAGTTCACGCTGCGCACCACGCCCAAGGTGGTCGGTGGGGCCACGGCGGGCTGCGCGCAGGCGGCGGCTGCGTTCTACCGCAAGGTCTGCGACGAGGTCGTGGTCACCAAGACCAGCCGCGAAGCCGAGATGGCGAAGCTGCTGGAGAACACCTACCGGCACATCAACATCGCGCTGGTGAACGAGATGGCGGTGTTCTGCGACGAGCTGGGGGTCGACCTGTGGGATGCGATCGCGGCGGCCGCGACCAAGCCGTTCGGCTTCGCCGCCTTCTACCCCGGCCCGGGCGTGGGTGGCCACTGCATCCCGATCGACCCCAACTACCTGTCGTACAAGGTCCGCACCCTCGGCTACCCGTTCCGCTTCGTCGAGCTCGCGCAGGAGGTCAACAACCGCATGCCCGCCTACGTGGCCCAGCGGGTGCAGCGGCTGCTCAACGAGGCGCGCAAGCCGGTCAACGGCTCGCGCGTCCTGCTGCTCGGCGTCACGTACAAGCCGGACATCGCCGACGAGCGCGAATCACCGGCCCGCCCGCTGGGCAAGCGGCTGCTCGAGCTCGGTGCCGACCTCGTCTTCCACGACCCGTACGTCACGCGCTGGCAGGTCAACGGTGAGGCGGTCGAGCGCGTCGCTGACCCGGTCGCGGCGGCACGCGCTGCGGACCTCGTCGTCGTCGTCCAGCCACACGCCGCCTACGACCTCGAGGCGATCGCCGACGCTGCGCCGCTCGTGCTCGACACCCGCGGCAAGCTCGACCGTGCGGGCGTGGAGCGCCTGTAGCGTCGCCTCGGGACAGGCGCCGCCCGCGGGGAGGGGGGCACGCGAGACGACGCCGTAGGCCGCGACCGGGCCTCTTGCGGTGGCTTGCGACGCAATCGTCTCCGTCTGGCCGCTCAGGCAAACCTCTCGAGCGCGGCGGCGAAGTCGCCTGCCGTGCCCTCGTCGATGCCGACCAGGCGGATCTCGCGCAGCGGACCCTCGTGCTGCGCCAGCCAGTCCACGCAGCGCTCCGCGATGACCTGGGCGGCCGCCGCGCGCGGGTAGCCGAAGATGCCCGCGGAGATCGCCGGCAGGGCCACCGACGCGGCGCCGTGCGCGGCGGCCGCGTCGAGCGCGGCGACGACCGCCTGGCCCAGCAACCCCTCGTTGTCCTGGCCTGCGCGGTAGCGGGGGCCCACGACGTGGACGATGTGCTCCGCCGGGAGCGCGCCCGCGGTCGTGACCGCCGCCTGGCCGGGCTCCACCTTGCCGTGCTCGGCGACCCAGCGGACGGATTCCTCCTGGACCGCCGGCCCGCCCCCGCGCGCCAGGGCAGCGGCGACGCCGCCCCCGTGCGCGAGGTCCTCGTTGGCGGCGTTCACGACCGCGTCGACGGGCTGGGCGGTCAGGTCGCCCTGGAGCGCCACGACCCGGCCCTCACCGGCCTTGCAGCTGGCGACCTCGGTCTCGGCCATGCCTCCTCCTTCTAGCCGGCACCTGCCCGCAATCCTTCCCCGCCTGGCAGGGGGCCACCGCAGGCCCGCCACGCTCGCGGAGCCGGCTTGCCGCGGACGGTGCCCCCGTGCGCGGAGGCCTCGCCCACATGGGCTACGGTGTGCGGGCCTGCCGCCCTTGACCGAGGAGAGCGCCGTGACGCAGCGGGGTGAGTTCGACACCGTGCTCGTCGTGGACTTCGGCGCCCAGTACGCCCAGGTGATCGCCCGCCGCGTGCGCGAGTGCCACGTCTACAGCGAGATCGTGCCGAGCGACGAGCCGGTCGAGGCGATGCTCGCCCGCCGGCCGAGCGGCATCATCCTGTCCGGTGGCCCGAAGTCGGTGTACGCCGAGCACGCCCCCAGCATCGACGAGGGCGTGTTCGACGCCGGCATCCCCGTGCTCGGCATCTGCTACGGCCAGCAGCTCATGGCGAGCATCCTGGGCGGCGAGGTCGCCCGCACGGGCACGGCGGAGTTCGGCAAGACCCCCTTCCACGGGTCGACCGACAGCTGGCTGCTCGCGGGCCACCCCGAGGAGCAGACGGTCTGGATGAGCCACAACGACGCGGTCGTCGCCGCGCCGCCCGGGTTCCGGGTCAGCGGCTCGACCGCTGGGTCGCCGGTCGCCGCCTTCGAGGATCCCGAGCGCGGCTTCTTCGGCGTGCAGTTCCACCCGGAGGTGACCCACACGCCACGCGGCCTGGAGGTGCTCAAGCGCTTCCTGGCGGCCACGGGCGCGCGCCCGACCTGGACGAGCCACTCGGTCATCGAGGCGGCGGTCGACGCGATCCGCGCGCAGGTCGGGGACGGCAAGGTCGTGTGCGGGCTGTCCGGCGGCGTCGACTCGGCGGTCGCGGCCGCCCTCGTGCACGAGGCGGTGGGTGATCAGCTCACCTGTGTGTTCGTGGACCACGGCCTGCTGCGCCACGGCGAGGCCGAGCAGGTCGAGGAGACCTTCGGCGCGCACTCCGCGACGCGCCTCGTCGCGGTGAAGGCCGCCGACCGCTTCCTCGACAAGCTGGCCGGCGTCACCGACCCCGAGGCCAAGCGCAAGGTGATCGGCACCGAGTTCATCCGTGTGTTCGAGGACGCGGCACGCGAGCACGCCGGCGACGCGCGCTTCCTCGTGCAGGGCACGTTGTACCCCGACGTGATCGAGTCCGGCCACGGGCACGGCGCCGCGACGATCAAGAGCCACCACAACGTGGGCGGCCTGCCCGACGACATGGACTTCGAGCTGGTCGAGCCGCTGCGCTGGCTGTTCAAGGACGAGGTGCGCCGGGTGGGGGAGGAGCTCGGGCTCCCAGAGGAGATCGTGCACCGCCAGCCGTTCCCCGGGCCCGGACTGGCCGTGCGGATCATCGGGGAGGTCACCGCCGAGCGCCTCGCCCTGCTGCGTGCGGCCGACCGGGTCGTGCTCACCGAGCTGCGGCGGGCCGGCTACGACGCCGGCGCGCCCGGCGGCGCCACCGTCGCGCCCGCCGAGCGCATCTGGCAGAGCTTCGCGGTGCTGCCCGCCATCCGGTCGGTGGGCGTCCAGGGGGACGAGCGCACGTACGGCCACCCCATCATCGTCCGGGCCGTCACGAGCGAGGACGCGATGACCGCGGACTTCGCCCGCGTCGACTGGGCGGT
>SKPY01000271.1 GCA_007119305.1 Nitriliruptorales bacterium | reverse complement strand
TGAACGCGGCGAGCAGCAGACGCTTGCGCCTCACGTGTCGCTCGCCGTCCAAGAACGGCACCGCCTCGGGATGCAGCAGCCGTTCTAGCGGCCTCAGCATGGCGCCCTGCCGCACGAAGTGCTCAGGGTGCACGAAGAACGAGAACGCCTGAGGCCCCGCGAAGAACACCACCGTGTCGCCGAGGATTCGCGTCTTCCAGACGGTGCCGTACCGGCGGGTGCGCGACAACGCAAAGGCGAACGGGTCGGCGAAGAACTCGCGCGCCTCACCCAGGAACGGGACCCCCAACGATCCGGGCGGCTCACTCATCGCACGGCGAGCCTACGTCTGGTCCGATGCCCGCTCAAGAGCAGTCCGGCGGGCGATGTCCCGACCCCGCGCGGCGCGAGACGGTTGTTCGCGGAAGACCCGGTGAGGTCCGCACTCGTGATCCTGTTCGCGGGTTGGACAGTGACTCTGCGCTCGCCTCTCGGCCGCTGAAGTCCTGGCCGAACTCCATGTTCGTGTAGACCGCGGTCCGCTACGGTCTGGCCTGGCAGATCGTTGCGTCCCGGATGGACGCGGCTGCAGCGCGGCACGCCGGAGCAGGTCGCGCGGTCACCACGGCGTTCTTCGCGCTGCAGACGTTCAACCTCGCCGAGCTCGAGCGCGCATACGCGGGCTCGGCGACCACGGAAAGGAGCCCAAGCATGAAGGTGCACGTCTACCTGAACTTTCCCGGCAACGCCGCCGAGGCGTTCGACTTCTACCGCTCGGTGTTCGGCGGCGACCTGTCGTGGCACGTGCGGTTCCGCGACATGCCGATGGAGGGCGTCGACATCCCTGAGGCGGACCAGGACAAGGCGATGCACATCGCCCTGCCCATCGGCGAGGACAACGTGCTGATGGCCAGCGACGCCCTCGAGTCGCTCGGTCAGGAGCTCAGGCCAGGCAACAACGTGTACGTCTCCGTTCACCCCGACTCCCGCGACGACGCCGACCGCATCTTCAACGGGCTGGCGGCTGGCGGCGAGGTCGAGATGCCGCTGGCGGACCAGGTCTGGGGCGACTACTACGGCGCCTGCACCGACCAGTTCGGCATCAAGTGGATGGTGAACTACCACGCTCCGGAGACCGCGTGAGAGAGCGTGCGGCTGCGCACCTCTCGGCGTTTCCGGCAACGTCCAGCTGCGCATTCGCCGCGATCGCTCGTGTGATCAGAAGTCGATCCGCATCTCGACACGTCGCGCTGTCGGGCGGCTGACCTCGGTGAACCCGGCGTCAGCAAAGACGCCCGCCGTGCCCACGTGTAGCTCTTCGCCAAGCGCGGGTCTGCCTTGTCTTCCGCACGGCCCGCCCACGGGACGCGGTAGACCCGCAGCAGGCCGGGGCCGGCGCGTCAGGCTGGCAGCCGGACGGGCTTGTGGGCACGGGCCGCCACGAGATGCCGGTGGTGACGTCTGCATTCCCACACTGGGTTGCTACCGCTGGTCACCGCCACTGAACCCGCAGACCGCTACGCCACCCGCCCAAGCGCCAACAGGGCGATGTCGTCCGGGCTGTCAGGTTCGGCCACCCGTGCCATCACCGCATCCAGCAGCGTGGACAGGTCGCCACGGTGGCTGGTGCACACCGCGACGAGCTTGTCCAAGCCGCAGCCGAGATCCCGGCCGCGGCGCTCGACGAGACCGTCCGTGTACAGCAGCAGCACGTCACCGGGATCGAGCGTGAGCTTACGTTCCTGGGCGCCCATCTCGTCGCTCACCGCGATGGGCACCGTCAACCCACCGTCAACCAGGCGCGTGTCTCCACCACCCTTCATGAGGGCCGGGGGCAGGTGGCCGGCACTAGCGAACACCAAGCTGCCCGACGAGGCCTCGTAGCGAGCGCAGAGCACGGTCGCGAACCCCACGTCGTCCAGCCGGACGGCGAGACGGTTGAGCTCTTCCAGGATGCCCGCGGGGGACATCCCGAGCATCGCATACGCCCGCACGGCGCTGCGCAGGCGGCCCATCGTCGCGGCCGCCTGCACGCCCTTGCCCACCACGTCACCGACGACGACGAAGACGTGGTCGTCGTCGACGCAGATCGCGTCGTACCAGTCACCACCTACCTGCGTGTGCTCCAGCGCGGGCCGGTAGCGGGCATCGAGCGCGGCACCGTCAACCGCGGGCAGCGACTCGGGCAGGAGGCTGCGCTGCAGGGTGACCGCGATGGTGCGGTCGCGCTCGTGGGCTTGTGCGGCGGCGAGCGCATGGCCGAGCTGGGCCGCGATCAGGTCGTACCAAGTCGCATAGTCCTCATCCAGTGGCCTGCGGGGACTGACGCCTGCGACGAGCACGCCCGACAGGGCCTGCGGATCGTCCGCGCGGAACGGCAACACCATCGCCTTGCGGCACGGCTCCGGCCAGGGAGCGCCGGCGAGCGCGGCGCCGTGGTGCTGCTCGACGTCGACGACGGCAGCCCCCTCGGCCAGGGCCCGTGCGAAGCCCCAGCGGTCCTGGGGGGTGCCGAGGTCCACGGAGGCCGGGATGTCCATGGCAGGGCCAACGCCCATGGTCGCGGCAAGCCGGCTGTGAGCAGCGCTCGGATCCGCCAGGTAGAGCAGCGCGAACGGCAGGTCGATCCGGTGCTCCCGCAGCGCGGTTGCTGCCAGTCGGCAGGCGTGCTCGGGCGACCGCGGACCGACGGTACCGGCAGCGAGCCCCCGGAGGGCCGCGAGCCGTCGGGCGCCGACCACATAGGCTGTGGTCTCGGTCGCCGGGTGGAACACCCCGTCCACGTCGCCGTCCGCGTTGGTGATCGGACTCCACGAGAAGGTGTAGTACATCTCCTCGAGCATGCCGTTGCGCCAGAAGCAGACTTGCTGGTCCTCGTCGTACGTGGACTCGCCCCGCAGCGCCGCACGGAACTTGGGGCCCTGGTAATCCCAGATCTCCGCGAACGAGTCCGCGTAGGAGCGGCCGAGCGCCTCCGGGTGCTTGTCCCCGAGCAGCGGGGCCAGCGCATCGTTGTAGATCTGGATGGCTTCACGGCCCCAGACGATCATCAGCGGTACGCGGGTGTGCAGACAGATGTCCACCGCTGTGCGCAGGTGCGGGGGCCATGCGGTTCGGGGGCCCAGTGGGGTCCGGGACCAGTCGAGCGCCGCGACCCTCCGGGCCATCTCGCCGTCGTGCGGTGTGCGGTTCTTCACGCGTCTCCGTGCCATCAACTGCGACAGCTTCTTGCCTCAAGCCCCCGCCGTCCACACCAGTGTCGTATACCCGGATGTGGCGCCGGAGGAACGTTCGTCCGGTCCTGCCCCGTCAGGGGCGGACCTCTAACGCAGGAAGCCGACGGTGGCCAGCGCGAACAGCACGACGAGCAGGCCGGTGAGGGCGACATCGATCACCTCGGACGTCTCCGGCACCGCGGTGCGAGCTGCGGCGCTCCCCTCCCGGGTGGCGCGAGCGCCTGTTCCTGTCAGGCCACGCGCCACCGCCACCTGGCCCACGCTGCTGTGGGCCACCGGGCGCGGAGCACTCGCAGGCCAGCCAAATCAGAGGTTCGTCTGGAGCTACCGCACGGCACCGCTGGCCTGGTCACTCCCGCTGCCTCGGTGCACCGCCTGCGACCCGCCGTGCGGTCCGCCCCGGCCGCAGTTGCCGGCGGGGCAGCACATCGCAGAACACGAACCCGTCCCGCTCGACGACCTCGCCGATCGCGATGCCGATCGGCGACGCAAAACCCGGCCCATCCCACACGAACGTGTGGAACTCGCCGCGCTCCCCGCAGGGATCCACCCCATCCGGGAGGTCCGCGAGCAGGTCCCGGTCGAACGCGCGGCCCACGAACTCGGCCGGGAGCTGCGCGGGATCGACGCAGGTGAGCACGGCGCGCACGCCGGCGTGGATCATCTCCAGCGCCAGCTCGTCCGTGGACCGCCCCCACAGCGGAAACGACGGCGCGATGCCGGAGTCTGCCAGCGCTCGCTCCCGGTAGGCCCGGACGTCGGCGAGGAACAGGTCGCCGAAGACGACGCGGTCGACCCCGTCCGCGACGGCCGCAGCGAGGGCGCCGGCCATGCGCTCCTCGTACACCGCGTTCGGGCACGGCGAGGGGATCTCGACCGGATGCAGCGGCAGCCCGAGACGTTCGGCCTGCGCCTCGACGAGCTCCCGGCGCACCGCGTGCATCGCCACCCGATCAGCGTCGTGGTTCAGCGTCGTCAGCAGACCCACGGCCTCGACCGTCTCGTCTCGGTGGACCGTGTGGAGCGCGAAGGCGCTGTCCTTCCCGCTGCTCCAGCTCAGCCAGGCGCGTGCCGGCGGCACCCCTGCCTCACCCGCTGCACTCGACATAGGGGCAGTGCCGGCAGCCCTGATCGCAGCAGGTGCCCCGGCGTGCGAGGAACCCAGCCGTGAGCACGAACAGGCCCGACGCCGGGTCGCAGTACCCCGCGTCGCCGGCTGCGAGGGCCCGTGCGTGCGCCGCGAGGATCTCGGCGCGCAGCGGATGTCCCGGGGCGAGGCGCTCGGGATGGGGTTCGGTCAGCGGACGTGCTGCCAATCCACGGCTGGCCATCGCGGGATCGTACGGGTTCACAGCAGGCGCGGCGACCTCACCGTGACGTGCCGAGCCACGCCCCCCGCCCCGTTGCCGTCGACACGTCGTGGTCTCTGCTGAGCGAGGCGCGCTGCGATGCTCCACACGCGGTCGCATGGCCTTCCTCACGCGGAGCGGGCGTCCCCGACGGCGGTCCGTGCGCGCCGGTCAGCGCCCGGGCTCGTAGCTGGCGTAGATGACGCCGGTGCTCGTCACCTTCGAGTCGACGAGCCGCAGCGGGCGCTTGCGCCCGCCGTGGTCGAACAGGCGCTTGCCGCCGCCGAGCAGCAGCGGCGTGATCATGATCCCGTACTCGTCGACGAGGTCGTGCTCGCTGAGCGTGCGGGCCAGCTCGCCGCTGCCGAGCACCACGATGTGCTTGCCGGGCTCGCGTTTGAGGGCCGCGACGGCGTCGGGGACAGGCCCCTGGAGCAGCGTGGAGCCCTTCCACTCGAGGGGCTCGGCCAGGGTCGTCGAGGCCACGTACTTGGGCGTGTTGTTCATGATGTGGGTGAACGGCTCGCCCTCGGGCGCGTACGGCCAGTAGCGCGCCATGATCTCGTACGTCCGACGCCCGAAGAGGAAGGCGTCGGTCTCGGGCAGGGACTCACCGATGATGCGGAACAGGTCCTCCGCGAAGTACGAGCGGAACCAGCCGCCGTGCTCGAAGCCGCCGCTGCGGTCCTCGTCCGGGTCGCCCGGCGCCTGCATGACCCCGTCGAGCGTCAGTTGCTCGTTGATGACCAGCTTCCTCATGGTGTCCTCCGTCGATTGTGGTTCGGCTGGTGGTAGGACGGTCGGGCGCGCAGAACTCATCGCTTGTCGTGCTCGCAGATGCGGGCAGTTGACGCGGTCGACGGGGTGAGCCCGTCGGTGACCCGGTCAAGTGGCCGCCCGTCTGGTACGGGGTGTGGCTGGTGCTGGACACCATCGGCCGCTACCCCGAAGTGTGGTCAGGGCCGGGTGCGCGCGCCGAGGACCGCCGAGCGGTGGCTGAGCTCGTCGCGTGCCTCATCGCCTACAACGTCGCCGCGGACGGCTGCGGTTGCCCAGCACCTCGCAGCCATCACGGACGCGGTCACGTCGATCGACGCGCTGTCGCTGGCGAGCTCGCGCGGCGCCTCGCCGCCCGTCGGACCCAAGTGACCGGACTGCACGTCCCCGCGCTCAGCTGCTCCCGACGGACCGCAAACGGCGCCGTGTCACACCACGCCGTTACCATCCGCCGGGCATGCACCGGATTGAGCTGCACACGACCGGCTACGGGCGGGCGGCCGCGGAGGTCCTGCATGCCCGGGTCGCGGCGGCCAAGGGCGGCGACCCGCTCGCGCCGGTCACCGTGGTCGTGCCGACGAACTACGTCGGCGTGTCGGTGCGGCGGCTGCTCGCCGGCGGGGCGCTCGGGCCGGTCACCGGCCGCGGCGCGGGCATCGCTGGCCTCACGCTGGTGACCGTCTACCGGCTCGCCGAGCTGCTCGGCGCCCCCCGCCTCGCGGCCCGGGGCCGCCGGCCCGTGTCCACCC
>SKPY01000478.1 GCA_007119305.1 Nitriliruptorales bacterium | reverse complement strand
GCAGTAGACCATCGGCGTGGGCTCCCGGTAGCCCGGCAGGGGCGTCGGGGCGGGGCGTGCCTGACTGGTGACGGTGTCGCCGACCTTCGCGAGGCCAACCGCCTTGATCGCCGCGGTGAAGAAGCCGACCTCGCCGGGTCCGAGCGCGTCGATCGGCTTGGGCTCCGGGGAGATCACCGCGAGGTCGTCGATCTCGTTGTGGAAGCCGGTCTGCATGAGCTTGATGTCCATGCCCGGCGTGAACACCCCGTCGACGACGCGCATGTAGACGATCACGCCGCGGTAGCTGTCGTAGATCGAGTCGAAGATCAGCCCCCGCGGGGGCGCGTCCGGATCCCCGGAGGGGGCGGGCACACGCTCGACGATGCGCTCGAGCAGCGCCTCGACCCCCACGCCGGTCTTGGCCGACACGCGCAGGACGTCGTCGGGGGCGCCGCCGAGCAGGCCCGCGATCTCCTCGGCGACATGCTCGGGACGCGCGGCCGGCAGGTCGATCTTGTTCAGCACGGGGATGACCTCGAGGCCGGCGTCGATCGCCACGTACAGGTTCGCGATCGTCTGCGCCTCCATGCCCTGGGCGGCGTCGACGAGCAGGATCGCGCCCTCGCACGCGTTCATCGCCCGGCTCACCTCGTAGGTGAAGTCCACGTGGCCCGGCGTGTCGATGAGGTTGAGCAGGTACTCGCCCCCGCTGGCGGACTCGTAGGGCATCCGCACGGCCTGCGCCTTGATCGTGATGCCTCGCTCGCGCTCGAGGTCCATGCGGTCGAGATACTGGGCGCGCATGGAACGGGCATCCACCAGCTTCGTGAGCTGGAGCATGCGGTCCGCCAGCGTCGACTTGCCGTGGTCGATGTGGGCGATGACCGCGAAGTTGCGGATGCGCTCGCGGGGATAGGACATCTCCCACTGGATGGTAGCGGTCTGCAGGCGCGCGGCACCGTCCCGCTACCGCCGCGCTCCGTGAGCGGCTAGACTGGCCCACCGCTCACGTTCGGGCCGCCTCCGTGTGCCCGCACGGCGATACCACGCGATAGCACCGCGACGACTCGAGGACACCCACCCATGGCGAACATCGCGAGCCAGGAGAAGCGCAACCGCCAGAACGAGACGCGCCGGCAGCGCAACAAGGCCGTGCGCAGCACGCTCAAGACGCGCATGAAGCAGTTCGACCGCGCGGTAGGCGCAGAGGACCGCGACGCCGCCGCGGCCGCGTACGCCGAGGCCGCCCGCAAGCTCGACAAGGCTGCGGAGAAGGGCGTGGTGCACCGCAACTACGCGGCGAACAAGAAGTCGAGGATGGCCAAGCGCCTGCAGTCGCTGGCGTAGCGTTCGACTCGCTGCACACCTGGCGCCCCGGCGAGGGCGCCTTCTGCTGCACGCGGCCCGGCGGAGAACTCGTGGCCATCGTTGACCACTACCGGGGGATCGCCCTCGACATCGACGGCGTGCTCATGCGCGGCGCTGCCGCGATCCCGGGTGCCGCCGCTGCCCTCGAGGACCTGCGCGCCCGGGGTCTGCCGGTCGCGTTCGTCACGAACAACGCCCGGCGGACCCCCGAGGAGATCGCCGGCTGGCTCGGCGCCGCCGGCATGCCCGCGGAGGCCGACGCGGTGGTGACGAGCGCGCTGGCCGCTGCGGCGCTGCTCGAGCCCGGCACCCGGTGCCTCGTGATCGGCATGGCCGGCCTGCGCTGCGCCCTCGAGGCGCGGGGCTGCACGCTCGTCCGCGAGCCCGGTGAGACCGACGCGGTCGTGGTGGGGCTCGATGAGGATCTGACCTACGACGCCCTGCGCCGCGCCACGCTCGCGCTGGCGCAGGGAGCGCACTTCGTCGGCACCAACGCCGACGTGACGCTGCCGGTGCAGGGCGGCGTCGCCTGGCCGGGCAACGGCGCCATCCTGGCGGCGCTCACCGCGGCGACTGGACGCGAGCCGCTGATCGCCGGGAAGCCGCGCCGCCCGCTCTTCGACGCCGCGGCCAGGCGCCTCGGGGCCGAGCCCAGGCTGTTCGTCGGCGACCGGGTCGAGACCGACATCGCCGGCGCGGCGGCCGCAGGCTGGGACACCGCCCTCGTGCTCACCGGGGTCAGCACCCGGGCCGACGCCGAGACGGCCGAGCCGCCGCCCGACCACGTCCTCGCCGACCTCCGCGGGCTGCTCGCCTGACGCCCACCGGCAGGGATACGCACGCGCACGCATGAGCGCCGCGCGCAGCGGGCATACCGGGACTTCGCAGACCTGATGGAGGTAGTCCCATGCCGCGCACCCGACGACTCAGCCTCGCTGCCCTCGCCGCGGGCGTGCTCGCGCTCGGGGCGTGTGATGGCGGCGACGCGGTCCCCACCGGGCCGGCGGACGACGGCGTGCCGGTGGACGAGCACGCCGACCCGCCGCCGCCTGAGCACCAGGACCCCACCGACGAGCTCGAGGAGCCCGACCCCGGCCAGCCGCCGGCGGACGCTGACGAGGACGGCTGATCAGCCTGCCTGGGGGGTGGCGATGCGCACCACCGCCCGCTCGATGACGAGCGCCGGCGGCAGGTCGCTGCCCTTCAAGGCGGCGTCCGCCTCCGCCAGGGTGCGGTAGGCCAGGGTGAGCTCGCCCGGGCCGAAGTTGGCCCGGTAGCGCTCCAGGTGCCGCGCCTGCCCGGGGCTGATGCTCAACCCCGCCGCCTTCGGCTCGATGCGGCCCGCCACGGCCACCACCGCCCGGACACGGTAGGCGAGCGCGCCGAGCACCATGACCGGGTCGTCGCCGGCCTCGAGCGAGCCACGCAGCAGCGCGAGCGCCTCGTCGGGGCGCCGCTCGCACATGGCGTCGGCGATGGCGAACGAGCCCTGGCTGCCGGTCCCGGTGACCACGTGCTCGACGTGCTCGGCAGCGATGCTCCCGGTCGGGGTCGCCGCGCAGACCTGAGCGACCTTCTCGGCGATCGCGTCCACGTCGTGGCCGGCGTGGTCCACGATCGCGTCGAGCGCCTCGCGCGACGCGGTCCGCCCGTGCCGGGCGAACTCCGCGGCGATGAGGTCCTTCCAGCCGCGGGTGGCGAAGTCGGGCGGGGGCGCGACGTCGATGCGGCCGCCGAGCTCCTTCGCGGCCCGGGCCACCTTCTGGATGCGCGCCGTCGAGGTCGCGAGCAGGATGACGGTCGCGTCGAACGCTGCCGCCTCCACGTCGGCGAGCAGCGCCTTCGCCGTCGCGGCGGGCAGCTCACCGGCCTCACGCACCAGCACCACACGGCGCGCGCCGAACAGCGAGCCCGTCCGCAGGTCCGGAAGCCCGTCGTCGCCGAGCTCGGGTGCGCGGACGTCGGTGACCTCGATGTCGCCCTCGGCGCGCAGCTCGTCGACGAGCTGCTCGGCCGCCCTGCGCACGAGCAGCTCGTGGCCGGCGATCACGTACAGCGGTGGGCGTGCCATGTGCGCAGTGTGCCAGCCGTGCCAGCACGGCTGCGAGCCAGGGGACGCTAGGCTGGCCGGTGACATGCGCAACCTCTGCTAGTCGCGCCACCTCGAACCCGCCGCCCTCGCGGGCGGCTCTGGTGGCGCGCCGGCCCCCGGGGCCTGGCGGAGGTGGTGGTCTCGCGCAGCGGCTCCCGTGGGCCTGTCCCAGTCCCCGGCCGAACGGAGCCGTCCGGTGCTGAGCTTCGCCCACGTCGCCAAGTCCTTCGACGACACGCCGGTGCTGCGCGACATCACGTTCGCGGTCGCCGCAGGCGCCCGCACCGCGCTGGTCGGCCCGAACGGGGTCGGCAAGACCACCCTGCTGCGGATCGCGGCCGGCAGCCTGCAGCCGGACGCAGGCACCGTCCGCAGGCCCGCCCACACGGCGTACGTGCCGCAGGACTACGGTCTCGTCGCGGACCGCTCCGTCCTCGCGTTCCTGAAGCTGCGCAGCGGCGTGCTGCAGGCCGAGCAGGACCTGCGCGCCGCCGAGGCCGCGCTCGCAGCCGGTGCGCCGCACGGCGAGGAGCGCTACGCCGGCGCGTTCGAGCGCTACGAGGCGCTCACGGCATGGTCGTTCGCGGCCACCGCCGAACAGGCGCTCGCGGCGGTCGACCTGCCGGCCGGACTGCTGGACCGGGACGTCGGCTCGCTGTCCGGCGGGGAGCAGGTGCGCATCGGGCTGGCCGGCGTGCTGGCGTCGCAGTACGACGCCTACCTGCTCGACGAGCCCACGAACAGCCTCGACCTGCCTGCCCTCGACGCGCTCGAGGCGTTCGTGGTGCGCTCGCCTGCGACGTTCCTCATCGTCTCGCACGACCGCGCGTTTCTCGCTGCGGTGGCCACCACGGTCGTCGAGATCGACGAGCACGAGCGCACCGCCGAGGTCTACGGGGTCGGCTTCGCCCTGTACCGCGAGCTCCGCGAGCAGGCCCTCGCCGCCCGTCACGCCCGCTACCGCGCGTACGTCGACGAGGTCGAGCGTCTGCGGACAGCAGCGGGCGCGCACGCCGCGGCCGCCGCGCGGACCCGCGACCGCCGGCCACCCCGGGACGGCGACAAGCACGCGCGGCACTTCTTCGCCCAGCGCGCGTCCGAGCAGGCTGCACGCGCGCAACGGCGCCTGGAGCGCCGGCTCGAGCAGCTGGATGCGCAGCGCGAGCCGCGCACCGGGTGGGAACTGCGCCTGAGCCTCGAGGCGGCGCAGCGCGGCAGCGATCGGGTCGCCGAGGTGCTGGGCGCCGTCGTCCAGCGCGGGGAGTTCACACTCGGGCCGGTGTCGCTCGACGTGCGCTGGGGCGAGCGTGTGGCACTGCTCGGCCGCAACGGCTCGGGCAAGACGACGCTGCTCGAGGTCATCACGGGCACGCGGGCTCCCGACGCCGGGCAGGTCCGACGCGGGCCCGCGACGGTCTTCGGAGTGCTGCGCCAGGGCGGTCTCGTGAGCGACGACCGCGCGAGCGGGCTCGCGAGCTTCCAGGCCGCGCTCGGCTGGCCCGAGGCGCAGGCCCGCACGCTGCTCGCGAAGTTCGACCTGCGCGCTGAGCACGTCCACCGCCCGGTGGGGTCCTACTCCCCCGGTGAGCGCTGCCGGCTGGGGCTCGCGATCCTCATGGCCCGGGGCGCGAACTGCCTCGTGCTGGACGAACCCACGAGCCACCTCGACCTCGAGGCGACCGAGCAGCTCGAGCAGGCGCTCCAGGGCTTCGACGGCACCCTCCTCGTGGTCTCGCACGACCGCGCGTTCTCCGAGCGGATCGGCCTCACGCGGCGGATCACGCTGGCCGGCGGGCTCATCACCGCCGACGAGCCGTGCTGACCGTGCGCGGCGACCGGCCCCCAGCGCTTGGCGGACACCGTCCCGCGGGTCTCGGCCGCGGGTGCCTGCTCCGTTGCGACGCGCGCCACGCCGCCCCGCAGGCGGACCGTGATGCTGCCGTGCAGATCGGTGCGGTAGACGCCGGCGGCCGCGTCGGCCAGGTCGTCCAGCACTGCGGGGTGGGGATGCCCGAAGGGGTTGTCGCGCCCGACGCCGACGAGCGCGAGTTGCGCGCCGACGGCGTCGAAGAACCCGGCTGCGTTCGTGTCCCCGCCGTGATGGGGGACCTTGAGCACGTCGGCGCGCAGCGCGTCCGTGTCCTGCAGGAGCAGCGTCTGCGCGAGGATCTCGGCGTCTCCGGTGAGCAGCACGCGGCCGTCGGGGTGGTCGAGGCGCAGCACGAGCGAGATCTCGTTGAGGTCGGTGCCGACCGACCCGTCGCCCGGTGGTGAGAGGACGGCCAGGCGGGCGGCGCCGAGCTCGACCGTCTCCCCACGCTCGAGCGGCACCACCGGGATGCCGCGCTGCCTGGCGACCGCGTGCGTCTCGTGGGCGGACAGGGCCGCGCGGTCATCGAGGGGGTGGGGATCGACGAACAGGGTGCCGACGTCGAGGCGGCGCAGCACGGCGGGCAGCCCGCCGCTGTGGTCGTGATGCGGGTGCGAGAGCGCGACCGCGTCGAGGCGGCGGATACGGCGCGCGCGCAGATGCGCGAGCGCCGCGTCGGCGTCGGGCCCGGCATCGACCAGCATGCGCACGGCTGGCAGGCCGTGCGCGGCCGGGACCTCCACGAGCACCGCGTCGCCCTGCCCGACGTCGAGCATGGTGAGCGTGAGCGCGGCGACGCG
>SKPY01000305.1 GCA_007119305.1 Nitriliruptorales bacterium | reverse complement strand
GGGTGCTGCCGGGTCCACCGGGGCGAGCGGGCCGTCGTGATTGCGGTTGAGCTGCGCGGCGCACAGCGGCGCGGCGTACTTGATGAGGTGGCGGCGATGCAGGAGCCTGCCGGGCAGCCGGCCGGTGGACGCCTCGCGGCCGTCGATGCGGATCACCGGCTGGGTGCCGGTGACGCGGACGAGGTCGAAGCCGTGCAGCCACACCAGCAGCAGCGCGTTGGGCTGGTCGACGCTGGCTCCGACCGGTGCGAGCAGCTGGGCGGCGCGCCGGCGCCGGGCGTCGCGGTCGTTGACCCGGACCTCGACCAGCCTGCCGTCCACGTCGGTGAAGCGCACCTCGGCGTCGACGCCGTCCGCGGCGATCTCCAGCCGAGCGACCTGGAAGGTCGTCTCCGTCCACGCGCCGGTGCCCGCGCCGAGGCGGAAGCTGTCTTGGTCCAGCCGCAACCCGGGCTCGTGGTAGTAGTCGACGCGGCGGTCGGCGCGGCGGGACAGGAAGGCGAGCATGCCGGTGCCGTGCACGGGGACGTCGAAGTACTGCAGCTCCAGCCCGTCGTAGGTGGGGTCGTCGGCGAGCTCGCAGTTGAGGAAGCGCGTGATCGGGTCGACGCTGAGCTCGAACGGGCACAGCGGGCCGCTCGCGGCCCGGGGCGTGCCGGCTGGCTCCTGTCCCTGCGTGCTGCTCATGCGCACGGGCCCCCTCCGGTCGGGAACCGTAGCACCCACGACCCCCGACACGGACCGTCGCTCGGGCGACCGCTCCCACGTCGCCTCTTGCCTAGAGGGGTGCGCTCGGCGCGACGAGCGGCCACGGGCGGGACCGCTCGACGGCGAGGGCGACATCGAACAGCAGCGGGTCGGCGTGGTGGCGAGCGAGCACCTGCATGCCGACCGGCAGGCCGTCGACGGTGCCGGCCGGGATCGACACCGCCGGGTTGCCGCACAGGTTGGAGACCATCGTGAGGGCGCCGACGTCGAGCAGGCTGGCGAAGCGCCGCCGCGCCCACTCGAGCAGCGTCGACGGCAGCCCCGGCCACACCCCGGAACCGAGCCGCGCGGCGGTGAGGCCTGCCGCGGTCGCGCGCCGGCCCACCGCCGTCTCGCGCGCCCAGTTGAACAGCGGGGAGCTGTCGTCGCTGAACACCGCGTGCGCGGCGAACGCCGGGTCGGGGTTCGCCGCCGCGATGATGAGGTCCGCGCGTGCGAACGCCGCCGCCATCGCGTCGTTCGCGCGGGTGCGTTCGAGCTCGGCCTCGGCGGCGACCCGCAGGTTGTAGAGCGCCTCGGAGACCTGCAGGCCGAACCGCACCTCGTGGGTCATGAGCGGCGCGCCGCGTGGCCAGCGCCCCCCGAGCCTGCCGCGCAGCGCCGCGGCGTTGCCCATCACCCACTGGAAGCTCATGCGGGGCAGGTCGACCGGCAGCTCGACGCGCCGCAGACCGAGGTCGGCGATGAGCTCGTCGGCGGCGCGACGAACCGCCTCCTCGACACCGGGCGCGAGGGCGACGCCGCCGAGGGTCGGCTCGACGGCGACGCGCAGGCCGCCCAGGTTGCGGCTGCCGAGCCCGGCCTCCCAGCCCCTGGGCGACGGCAGGCTCGACGGGTCGGACGAGTCGTGGCCGGCGCACACGTCGAAGAAGCGGGCGGCGTCGCGCACCGAGCGGGCGAGGCACCCGAGCACGAGCGTGTGCGGCCGCAGCGGCGTGTGCGGCCCCCGGGGGATCCGCCCGTACGTCCCCTTCATGCCGAGCAGCCCGGTGTAGCCGGCGGGGATGCGGATCGACCCGCCGCCGTCACCGCCCGTGGCGAGCGGCAGGAGCCCGCCGGCTACGGCGGCGGCGCTGCCCCCCGACGACCCGCCGGCGGTGTGGCCGTGCCGCCACGGGTTGTGGGTGACGCCGTCGATGCGGTTCACGCTCACGTTGAGGCCGCCGAACTCGCTCGTCGTCGTCTGTGCGACCGGCACCGCGCCGGCGCGGCCGACGAGGCGCTGCACGAGCGTCGAGCTCCACCCGACGACCCGGTCGGCGAACACGAGCGAACCCTCGGTGAACGGCCACCCGGCGACGGGCTCGAGCCCCTTGATCCCGACCGGCACACCCCCGAACGGCCGCGACACGTCCGCGGCCCGGGCCTTGGCCAGCGCCCGCTCACCGTCGACGAACGAGCACGCGTTCAGCGCGCTCGCGGCGATCGCGGCGAGGCACGCCTCGGTCTCCTCGACCGGTGACCGCTCGCCGCTGCGGAACGCCTCGATGAGCGAGCAGGCGTCGCCGAGCCAGGGACCGTCGGTGCGCATCGGCCCAACGCTACTGCGTCGTCGCGGCACCGTCGTCGACCTGCGCCGCTCTCCGGCGGCTGTGCCTCAGTCGCCCAGCGAAGGGCGGGCGCGGCTCATCGGCTACTCAGCCCCCGCACCGTCGACGAGCCGCACGAGCGGGACGCCGCCGCCGTCGAGCGCGACATAGATCGCGCCGTCGCGCGGGCCGACGACGACGTCGCGGATGCGCCAGCCCTCGTCGGTGAGCAGTGGCTCCTGCTCCTCGAGCTGGCCGTCCTCGACGGTGAAGCGGGCCAGGTACTGGCTGGCCAGCCCGCCCACGAGGAGGTCGCCCTCCCAGGCCGCGAACTCGTCGCCGACGTAGAAGGTCATCCCGGCGGGGGGGAAGCCGCCGGTGTGGCACTCCCAGTAGAAGACGGGGTCGATGACGTCGTCGCGGTCGGCCGGATGGTCACCGATGGGGATGTCCGTGCCGTACTGGCAGCCGGTGTGCGCCACCGGCCAGCCGTGGTTGCCCCCGGCCTCGAGGACGTTGATCTCGTCGCCGTCCTCCTCGCCGTGCTCGCTCTGCCAGAGCTCGCCCGTGTCGGGGTGGACCGCCATCCCCTGGACGTTGCGGTGCCCGTAGGTGTAGATCTCGTCGGCGACGCCAGGATCGTCGACGAAGGGGTTGTCGTCGGGCACCGACCCGTCGGCCGCGAGCCGTATGGTCGTGCCCAAGGTGTTGGAGCGGTCCTGCGCGACGTGGTCGTCGAAGCTCTTGTCGCCCCGGTCGCCGATCGTCATGAATAGGTAGCCGTCGGCGCCGAACTCGACGCGGGAGCCGTAGTGCAGGCCGCCGTCGCGGAACGGCTCGGCCACGAACAGCAGCTCCAGGTCGTCGAGGCGCTCCTGCTCCAGATCAAGGCGACCACGAGCCAGGTGCGTGCTGGTCGCCCCGGTCCCGTCGCCGGCAGCGTACGTGAGGTACACCCAGCCCGAGTCGGGGAAGTTCGGGTCGACCGCGACGTCGAGCAGCCCGCCCTGGCCGCCAGCGTCGACCTCGGGCGCACCGTCGATGTCCCGCACCGACCCGGTGGCCGTGTCGACGACCGACAGCCGTCCGGGCGCCTGCGTCACCACGAGCTGCTGCCCATCGGGCAGGAACGCGAGTCCCCACGGCTGGTCGAACCCCTCGGCCACTATCTCGACCACGGGGTCGGGCTCGGGGGGAGGCTCCAGGTCGGGCTCGGGCGGCTCCGGCTCCTCCTCCGGCTGCTCCTCCGGGGGCTCGTCGGCGACGTCGGGCTCGCGCGGTTCCTCGGGCTCCTCCGGCGGCTCCGCCACCTCCGGGGCTTCGGGGACAGGCTCGTCCCGCAGGAGCAGGAACGCGGCAAGGCCAACCACGACTACGAGCACGGCAACGACGCCGGCGACGCGCCTGTCCATGCGGCCCTCACGATGCGTAGCGGGGTCCACTCGATGGTAGCGAGGTGCCCCACACCCCACCGTCCGGGCCACCGACGCACGACGCCTGCCGCGGACGGTTACCTGGCTTCGGGCTCGCGCCGATCGGGCGGGTCCCGCCACGCTTGGGTCGGCCAGCGCGACGGCCGCAGCACCACCACGCCCGCCCGTCGGCGGGGTCGCGCGTCAACGGCGCCCGTGACGCCCTGCCAGGAGGGTCCACGGCGGCGTGGGATGACGACGACGACCAGCTGTGCCCGCAGGAGCACCGGCATCCAGCCGCAGGCGTTGCTGCAGCGACACGGCGAGGTTGAACCCGATGCCGGAGCGGGTGACCGCGAGCAGCGGCGGATCCACGCCGTAGGGCGACGCGTGCACCGATCCTGAAGGTGTGCGGACGGGTGTCAGAACACCACCCGGGTGCGCAGCAGCTCCGCGCCCGGCATGTCCGGCGGAGGCTCGCCCCGGCCCGACAGGAGCCACGCGAACGTCACCGCGTCGAGGTGGATCTCCGGCTCGCCGGATCCACGCGTGTAGGTGCCCCCGGCCTCGCCGGTGAGGACCAGGCGGAACGGCGCGCCGTGACGCCCCGCCCATTCGACGGCGACGTCCTCGATGATCCGGCCGTCGACGTCGGGGTCGAGCCGTGGCTCCCGTCCGGTCGCCCGGGCGATGTCGATCCGGTGCAGCCACGCGTCCCGCGTGTAGATGACCGTGTCGAGCTCTCCGAGACTGACCCGCGCCGGTGAGCCCTCGGGCAGCGATCCCGTCTGGTCGAGGCCGACCTGGATCCGTCCGAACAGCCCCGGGCGGCGGGAGCGAGCGCGTACGGCGCGGGGAGCGATCGCTCGCAGTTCGGCGAGGAGTGCGGGAGGATCGAGGTTCGCGTGCTCGCGGACGTGCAGCGCCGTCCATGCGTCCAGGGCGCTGCCGTTGTACTCGCCCTTGTGCCGCGCGGCCCACGCCTGCTGGCGGACGGTCTCGCGGAGCGAGGCGTGGCTCGCGGCTGCACCGACGAGGTGGCGGACCATGTCGGCCACGGTCCAGGGCTCGCAGACCGTCGGTCGGTCCCACTCGGCCGGCTCGAGACCCTCGAGCAGGTCGAAGAGCGCCTCATAGGCGGCGGTCGCGAGGCGCCAGGCCTCGGGGCCGCGCGCGATGCGGTCGATGCGCTCGATGTCCATCGTGGTCTGGTTCATGTTCGCTCCTTCGCTGCTCAACGTTCTTCAGTGCCGAGTACTGACCGGTCACACTGGTCGGGGCCGGATTGCGCCGCGGCGCGGACGAGGTCGCGGTAGAGCGACGGGTCGTCGCGCTCGATCCGGGGGGCGCCGCGCGGCATCGGTGGGCCGACCCACGACGTCGTCACCCCGGGGTTGCACCAGCCGGACCCGTCCGGGAGCACGACGAAACCCGAGCAGGGGGCGGCCCCGCCTCTGGCCGCCCGGTACTGGCGCATGACCGCCGCTCTTGCGACACCGCGGTCGAGGTCCTCGGCAAGGCGCTCGGCGTCGACGGAGGGACACCGTCTCGCCGCCGTGAGGACCTCGTGGCGCAACGTGATGCACCGCGACCGGACGAACAGCGCGTCGCGGAGCGCGAGGTCCAGGTCCTCCGCGGCATGTTCCGACTGGCGCCGGGCCGCCTGGACCGCCTCCACCGCGAGCAGGCTCGAAACCGCGTACTCGTCGAGCCGCCCCTGCCACAGCGACCAGCCGAAGTCGGGGGTCGCGGACGCGCATGCGGGCACCTCCGCGTCGATGATCCGCCGCGCGAGCGGACGGTCGTGCACGAGCTCGAGCGGGTGGGCGAGGTGGACGATGGGAAGCTCGCTGCCCGCGTCGAGCTCCTCCCGGGCGGCGTGCAGCCGGAGGACGACCACGGTCGCCCACGGGCACGCGACGTCGGAGAAGACGACGAGCGCGCTCGGGGCACCGGCGAGGGGCTCGGGCGGGTCGGACCCGGCGTCAGCGTGGGTGAGGTCGCGCACGACGGCTCAACCCACGACGAGGCCGTGCGCGGCCTCCAGACGCTGGATCGAGGCCGGGTCGAGGGCCAGCCCGAAGTCGGCGGCGTTCCTTCCCAGCGGGAGCTCCGTTGCGGACGATCCGGTCATGGCGCCTCCTGCGACTTCCTAACGACGTTAGGATTATGCGCGACCGAGACGCCTAGCGTCAATAGGTTTTATGAATAAAGTTAGACGAACCGGGTGGCCAACCGCACTCACGACGGCCCGCTCGCCCCGCTCGCCCCGGTGGACCCGGCGGCCCGACAGGCTCCTGCACCGCCGCCACCTCATCAAGTACGCCGCGCCGCTGTGCCCCGCGCAGAGTCCCGGCGCGCCGATCGCCGCGTGGACTACTACCACGCAGCCCGGGTTGCGGCTGGTCC
>SKPY01000489.1 GCA_007119305.1 Nitriliruptorales bacterium | reverse complement strand
TGTAGGCGCGGATGCGCCGCTCGAGGTGCTCGTCGCCGGGGAAGTCGGGCTCGCGCTCCGGCGGGATGGTGTTGATGTAGTCGGTGGTGGTCAGCGACGGGATCCCGATGTTCCGCTGGCGCGCCCGCTCGAGCACCTTCAGCAGCAGGAAGCGGCCCCGCGACTTGCCGTGCGCCTCGACCACGGCGTCGAAGGACTCCAGCCACTCGGCGGTCTCCGTCTCGTCGATGTCGGGGTACTGGGCCGGCAGACCGTCGGTGATGATCGGCCGCTCCCCGTCACCGACGAACTCCTGTTGCTCTCGCACCTCGGCCACGCTCGACGCTCCCTTGGGCCCGCTGCCCGTCATGCCGGCGACATCAGGGCCTCACGGTAACCCGTGCCGGGCGGGCTCGCCGGTGCCGACACCCGCCTGGGGAGGGCCGGGGCCCGAGTCCCTCCACCTGGGGCCCGATCGGCCGAGCCGGGTGCGCAGGGTGTCCGGCCACCACCGCTCGACCAGGGTGGGGAGGTGGCGGCCACGACCGATTTGCTCCACCGTTCTCTCAGGCGCTCGCCGCCGGACCCGACCCGTGTGTACCGAGCGCCTTCGACTTCTTCTCTCCCTCGCCCGCTCCTTCGGAGGTCGCTGTGCGCTGTTCCCTGCGCCGAGACGCCCGCACCACCCACGACGAACCCACCGGACCCGACCGCCGGCCGGGCCGCCTCACCCGCCTGGCCACCGCCGGGCTGGCGCTCTTCGCCCTCGCTGCGGCCCCCGTCAGCCACGCGGCGAGCGACGGCATGCCCGATGCGGTCGTCTCCGCGGTGAGCACGACCGTGGTCACCCTTGCCTCGACGACACTGGAGGCCACCGCCTCGAACGACCCGCACGGGTTCACGCAGCCCGAGGACCGGGCCGTGCGCACCGTCGTCGCCACACCGATGACCGCCGAGGAGCATGCCTCGCTCAGGCTGGCCACCGCGCAGGCCGCCGAAGCCGGCGAGGAACCCGCCGAGGAGCAGGCCTCCCAGCAGGAGACCCAGGACGCCCCCTCCGAGGCGGACGACACGGCGAACGAGACCACCACCGAGCGCTCGGTCTGGGACCGCCTGGCCGACTGCGAGTCCGGCGAGTGGGTCAACGGCGGCGAGTCGTTCATCGAGGGCTCCGCGCGCTGGGACTACGGCATCAACTTCGCCCACGAGGGCTACGAGCAGTTCCAGGGCGGCCTGAACTTCCACCCCGGCACCTGGGACGCCTACCGCGACCCGGACATGCCCGACCACGCCGGGAACGCCAGCCGGGAGCAGGAGATCATCGTCGCCGAGCGGGTGCTCGCCTCCCAGGGGTGGGGCGCCTGGCCGGTGTGCAGCGAGATGATCGGCCTGCGCTAGAGGAATGCCGGGCCGTCCGCCCCGCCCCTGAGTAGGGTTCGCGCCGTGCGTCCACCTCGACTCGTCCTTGCGCTGCTCCTGCTCGCCGTGGCGAGCGGCTGCGCCGGCGTGGACACCGAGCTGCTCGACCTCGCCGACGACCCCGGCGCCGACGGCGAGGTCACCCGCTTCTGCCTCTCCGTGGGGCGGGCGCTGAGCGCCATCGACGCGGACGGCGCCGCGCCCGCCGCACGCGACGCCGCCGAGGAGGTCCTGGCCCTGGCCCCGGCGGACCTCGAGGAGCCCGCCCGGGCGATCGTGGACCACCTGCAGGGGGCCGATGACGGCACCGGCGTCGCAGCCGCCGCCGGGCTCGACGACGCCCTCGAGGCGCTGCGGGATGGCGCTCAGCGCATCTGCGAGCCGCAGGACGACGCCGCAAGGTAACGTCACCCGCGAGGGGTTGGAAGCCGGAGGGGGTCGGAAGTGGTCAAGGCGCACTACAAGCCCGTCACCCCTGAGCAGCGCGGCCGCGAGCTCACTCGCGAGCTGCGCACGCTGGAGCAGGAGGAGGCTGGCCCCGATCGCGCCCGCAGGCTGGCGTCCTTCGTGCGCTCGGCGCAGGAGCACCGCTCTCTCAACCTGGCGATGCACGCCACCGAGCTGTGCCTGGCCGACGACCCCGACGACCCGGCCCTGCTCCTGCGCGCCTACCTCGACGAGCAGGCCGACCTCGAGGAGCAGCTGCGCGCCCTGCAGGACCTGCGGGACCTCGCCGGCTACGTGGGTCGCGACGACCTCGACGCGCTGGCCGACGAGCGCCTGCTCGCCACCGCGCGCACCTGGCTGACCGACGCCACCTCGGTGGAGCGCCGCCACCGGCTGCGCACGCTCACCTCGATCCTGGGACGCGAGCGGGTCGACGACCTGCGCGACGAGCTCGACGCCGGTTGAGCGGCGCTGGGCGCCCGGTCGGGCTGGCGGAGGTCACCGCCGCCGCACAGGTGCTCGCCGGCGTCACCTCCACCACGCCGCTGGTGCGCTCGGACGCGCTCGACGGGCAGTTGGGCGCCGAGCTGCGGTGCAAGGCGGAGAGCCTGCAGCGGACCGGGTCGTTCAAGCTCCGGGGCGCCTACCACGCGCTGCACCGCCTGGGCGCTGCGGCCCGCCAGCGGGGCGTGGTCGCCTTCTCCTCGGGCAACTTCGCCCAGGCCGTCGCCTGCGCCGCCCACCTGCTGGGCACGTCGGCGACCGTCGTGATGCCGCACGACGCGCCCGCCGCCAAGGTCGCCGCGACCCGGTTCTGGGGTGCCGAGATCGTCGGCTACGACCGCTACACCCAGGACCGTGACGCGATCGCCACCGAGCTGGCCCGCCACCGCGACGCGCCGCTGGTGCCTCCCTTCGACGACCCCGACGTCATCGCGGGTCAGGGAACGGTCGCTCTCGAGCTGCTCGAGCAGGCGGGCGAGCTCGATCTGCTGGTGGTGCCGGTCGGCGGCGGGGGCCTGGCCGCGGGCTGCGTCGCCGCGGTGGCCGAGCTCGCACCGGGCGTGGAGGTCGTGGGGGTCGAGCCCGCCGGACGGCCGGCCGCGCGCCGCGCGCTGCAGCAGCGCGAGGTCGTGCGCCTCGAGGTGCCCACGACGCTGCTGGACGGCCAGCAGACCACCCACGTCGGCGACCATCCCCTGCGGGTGCTGCTCGATCGCATCACCGTGGTCGGCGTCGAGGACGAGTCGGTCGTCGCGGCGCTGCGGGCCGCCGTCGAGCAGCTGCACCTGGTGCTCGAGCCCTCGGGAGCGAGCGCGCTCGCCGCCGTGCTCGACGGCACGGTGCCCGTCGCCGGCCGTCGCGTCGGCATCGTCCTGTCCGGCGGCAACATCGACGCCGCCCGGCTCGCACAGCTGCTGTGAGCGCCGGAGAGCGCCGTGTGGCTCAGCTGGCCTGCTGCTTGGCGCGCCAGCGTGTCCAGCGGGCGCGGGCCACGCCGTAGGCCGCCGCCGCGGCCAGCAGGTCGCCCGAGCGCAGCGCCTCGATGGCCTCC
Source organism: Nitriliruptorales bacterium (assembly GCA_007119305.1). Classification (GTDB taxonomy): domain Bacteria; phylum Actinomycetota; class Nitriliruptoria; order Euzebyales; family Egibacteraceae; genus SKPY01. The sequence continues at coordinate 2,736 of SKPY01000489.1, read as the reverse complement.
CACACCTCGGCACAGGTGGTGTCGTCGCGCAGCTGCTCCGGCGTGAGCATCGCCGCCACCCGGCCGTAGTCGAGCTCCAGCAGCGACAACGGATCGAAGCCGTCCACCCATGCGCACAGCTCGGCGAGCGCCGCCAGCACGTCCTCGGAGTCCTCGACGGTCGTCTCGACGACGTCGATGGCCTCCTCGAGCCGCCGGACGGCCTGCCCACAGGTGGTCAGATGCGTGATGCGCGGCCGCGTGGCCCCCGGCGGCTCGGTGACGTGGCGCTCCCGCGGACGGAAGGCGACGAACCAGTCCAGGGGCACCGCCCAGGGCTCGTCGAGGATGTGCGGGACCCGAGCCGTTGCCGACACCCGCTCGAGGTGGTCGCGCGCCGCGGCGTCGGGCACGAAGGCGTCCATGACGCTCTCGGGTACCTGCTCGCGGAAGGTCGCCAGCGCGTGGGCGGCGCGCACCTCCAGATCCAGCGGGCACACCAGGACGCGCTTGCCCGCCCGCCGCACCAGGGCGACCTCGGCGCCCCCGCCGAAGCGGGCACGCAGCAGCCGGGCGGTGACCTGCTGCTCCTCCGCCTCGGCGACCTCGCGGCGGCTGAGCCCGCCCCGGGTGCGCACATAGCGCTCCCACCGCTGTCGTTCCTCTGGCTCGAAGGAATCCAGCGGGGAGAAGACTCGCAGCTGCGCTCGTGGAACCATCGCCGCCCACCGTAGCGCGCGTCGTTACGCTGGCAGCGCGACGTCGCCGGCGTCGCCACGGCCCGACCGAGGAGCACCGACGAATGCCTGGTCCCTTCACCTGGTCCGAGGGCCACGAGCAGGTCGTCTACGGCAACGATCCGGCGTCCGGGCTGCGGTGCATCATCGCGATCCACTCCACGCGGTTGGGCCCGTCGCTGGGCGGCACGCGCTTCCGCGCCTACGACACCGAGGAGGACGCGCTGGTCGACGTGCTGCGCCTGTCCCGGGCGATGACCTACAAGGCGGCCTGCGCCGGTCTCGATCTGGGCGGCGGCAAGGCCGTGATCATCGGCGACCCCGAGGAGGTCCGCAGCGAGGCGCTGCTGCGCGCCTACGGGCGGATTGTCGAGAGCCTCGGCGGGCGCTACATCACCGCCTGCGACGTCGGCACCACCCCCGACGACATGACGATGGTGGCCCGCGAGACCCGCTGGGCGACCGGGATGGACGAGGCGCACGGCGGCTCCGGTGACTCGGGCGTGCCCACCGCCCAAGGGGTGTTCCTGGCGATGCGGGCCGCGGCCGAGCACCGGTGGGGATCGCCCTCGCTGGACGGCCGGCACGTGGCCGTCCAGGGACTGGGCAAGGTCGGCCGCCGGCTGGTCGGCCACCTGCTCGACGACGGCGCCAAGGTCAGCGCCGCGGACGTCGACCCCGAGGCAGTGGGCGAGGTGGGGGCCCTGCCCGGCGTCGAGATCGTCGATGTCGAGGACGTGCTGCTCACCGACGCGGAGATCGTCTCCCCCAACGCGCTGGGCGGCGTCCTGCACGCGCAGATGATCCCCGAGCTGCGTGCCGAGATCGTCTGCGGGGGCGCGAACAACCAGCTCGTCGAGATCGAGGACGCCGCACGGCTGCACGAGCGCGGGATCGTCTATGCCCCCGACTACGTCGTCAACGCCGGCGGGCTCATCAACGTGTCCGACGAGCTCGCCCCCGGCGGGCACCGACCCGACCGCGTCGAGCACCGACTCGAGCAGATCCCCCGCACGCTGACGGAGATCTTCGCACGTGCACGTGACGAGGACGTGCCCACCGAGCTGGCTGCGGAGCGGGTCGCCGAGTCCCGCATCGAGCGGATCGGCGGCCTGCGGCGCCTGTGGCTGCCGGGGGCGAGCTAGGTCTCCACGCTGCCGGCAGCCGCCTCCTCGCCGGCCCCGTCCGGGACGTGGCTGGGCAGGTGGATCTCGACGAGCGTGCCGTCCTCGACGTCCTCGAGACGCACCTCGCCGTCGTGCGCGGCCACCAGGGAGCGCACGATGTAGAGGCCCAGGCCGCTGCCCCGGCCCCGGGAGACGAAGGCGTCGAAGACGTCGCCGTCGGCGTCCGGATCGAGCCCTGGCCCGTGGTCGCGCACGCTCACGACCGCATGACCGCCTTCGTACCTGGCGCCCAGGCGCACCGCGCTGCCCGGCGGTGAGTGCGACACGGCGTTGTCGACGAGGTTGACGATGACGCGCTCGAGGGCGCCGCGGTCGGCCAGCACGCGAACGGCGTGCGGCGCCTCGACCGTGACCTGCCGCTCGCCGCCCTGCCGGTGCGCCAGCCCCTCGGCCGTGCGCGCGCACGCACGCAGCAGCTCGGCGAGGTCCACACGCTCGAACGCGCTCGTCGCGCCCGCGGCCACCGCCGAGGCCGACGCCAGGTCGGTGATCAGCCGCGTGGTCCGCGTCGCCTCGTTCAGGACATCGTCGTAGAGGCGCATGCGCCGGTCACGGTCGATGCGATCATCACGGTCACGCAGCAGTTGCACGTAGCCGATCACCGCCGAGAGCGGCGCCTTGAGGTCGTGCGCGGTAGCGGCCAACAGGGTGGCGGTCTGCTCGCGGTCCTCGGTGAGCAGCTGGGCACGCTCCTGCTCGCGGTCGAGCCGGGTGGCGGTCCGCAGCGCCAGCGCGGCCTGCTCGGCGAACAGCGCCACGGCCGTGCGGTCGACGTCGTCGAAGGGCGGCCGGTCCTCGCCGCGCTGGAGCACCAGCGCGCCCGCGATGCGGTC
>SKPY01000452.1 GCA_007119305.1 Nitriliruptorales bacterium | reverse complement strand
GCCGGTTCCGACCGGCGGCGCTGATGCGCAGCGGGTCGTCGAGGTCCCCGTCGCCGTCGCGGCCGGCCTGCGCCCGGGCACGGCCCGGCCCGCGGAGGCCGTGGTTGCGGGCGGACGCCAGGCCCGCCATGCGTTCTCGTTCGTGGTGGCCGAGCCGGGCTGGCGGATGTTCATGGTGCCGCACTTCCACTACGACCCGGTGTGGTGGAACACCCAGGCGCACTACACCGAGCTGTGGGAGAAGCGTCCCCCCCAGCAGCGGCCGTGGGAGGATCGCCGCCAGCACCCGGCCTTCACGTTGCTCGACGCACACATCGAGATGGCGTTGCGCGATCCGGACTACAAGTTCGTGCTCGCCGAGCTCGACTACTTGAAACCCTACTGGGATGCCTTCCCGGACCGGCGCGCCCATCTGCGTCGCCTGCTCGCCGAAGGCCGGCTGGAGCTGGTGGGCGGTACCTACAACGAGGCGAACACGAACCTGACAAGCGCGGAGAGCACCATCCGCAACCTCGTCTACGGGCTGGGCTACCAGCGCGACGTCGTCGGCGGCGCGCCGGCGACCGCGTGGCAGCTCGACGTCTTCGGGCATGCTCCGCAGTTCCCGGGGCTGGCCGCCGACGCCGGCCTCACGTCGAGCGCGTGGGCTCGCGGGCCCTTCCACCAGTGGGGCCCGAGTCGCGGTCCTGGCGGCAACGAGGCGATGCAGTTCGACAGCGAGTTCGAATGGGTGTCGCCGAGCGGACGGGGGCTGCTCACCAGCTACATGCCCAACCACTACTCGGCCGGTTGGGCGCTGGACCGGGCGCCCACCCTCGAGGCGGCGTGCGCGCAGGCGCTCGCGCTGTTCAACGAGCTGAAGGCCGTCGCGGCCACCGCCAACGTGCTGCTGCCGGTGGGGGACGACTGCACGCCGCCGAACCGCTGGGTCACCGAGATCCACCGGGCCTGGGCCCGCCGCTACACCTGGCCGAAGTTCGAGGTGGCGCTGCCCCGTGCCTTCTTCGCTGCCGTGCGCGCGGAGCTCGCCGCCGGCGGTGGACCCTCGCCGCAGACCCGAGACATGAACCCCGTCTACACCGGCAAGGACGTCTCCTACATCGACACCAAGCAGGCCCACCGCGCGATCGAGAACACCCTGCTCGCCGCCGAGAAGTTCGCGACGGTGGCCGCGCTGCACGGAGCCCGCTACCCGGTCGAAGCCACCGACAAGGCTTGGCGCCAGCTGCTGTTCTGCGCGCACCACGACGGGATCACGGGCACGGAGTCCGACCAGGTCTACCTGGATCTCCTGGGCGGGTGGCGCGACGCTCACGCGCTGTCGTGCGAGGTCCTCGACGGCGCGCTCGGCTACCTCGGCAGCCTGATCGACACACGCGGCGAGGGCGTGCCGGTCGCGGTGTTCAACGCGCTGTCGTGGGAGCGCACCGACGTCGTGCGCGTGCGGGTCGAGCTCGATGCGCATGCGGCGGGTGTGGCGGTGAGTGACGAGCGCGGTGCTCACGTCCCCGCGGTGGTGGAGGTCGGGGAGCCGACAGCCGGCGGCATGGCTGCCTGCACGCTCGCGTTCGTGGCGCGCGACGTGCCGCCCGTGGGCTACCGCATCTACCGGGTGCGCCCCGCCGAGGTCGACGCGGCCCGCGGGTGGACGCCGGCAGCGGGAACCCGGATCCGCAACGCCACCTACGAGGTGGGGGTCGACCCGGGCCGCGGCGGCGCCATCGCGCACCTCGTCGACCTGCGCTCGGGACGCTCGCTGCTGCGCCCCGGACAGCTCGGCAACGAGCTGCTCGCCTACGACGAGTACCCGACGCACCCCGAGGAGGGGGAGGGCCCCTGGCACCTGCTGCCGACCGGTGGGGTCCGCTCGGCCGCCGCCGCACCGGCAGCGGTGGTGGCCGAGCGGTCCGCGATCGGTGAACGGCTGCGCGTCCGCGCCCGCCTCGACGGCTGCGCCGTCACCCAGGACATCGCGCTCTACGACGGTGTCGAGCGGGTCGAGTGCGCGACCACCGTCGACGGCTTCGACGGGCGCGACACCCTGCTGCGCGTCCGCTTCGCCGCCGACGTGCCCGGGGGCATGCCGGTCTCGGAGGTCCCCAACGCCGTCGTCGGCCGCGGCTTCGGTTTTCCCGGCGCCGACGCGGCGGTGACCCCGGCGACGCTGGACCACGCGGCGTACAGCTGGTTCGGGCTCGGCGCCACCGCTCGCGTCGACTTCGGCGCCGGCGGGGCACGGGCGCTCAGTGTCGCCGAGGTCGTCGTGCCCGACGGGTGGACTGGCCAGCGCAGCGTGCGGGGCCTCGTGGTCGCCCTGGTGCGCGCGGGCGTCACGTCCACCCTCTCGCGCGCCAGCGGACCACGCTACGGCAGCATCGACGCCGACTCCAACCTGCCCGACGTGCGCATCGCCGTCGGCGGAGCGGACCTCAACCCGTTCGTAGCCGCGGTGCTCGACGCCGCTGACGCCGGCTGCCGGGAGCGCCTCGCGTGGGAGCTGGCCGCGACGGGTTGTGCGCGGATGTGGGTGCCTGCGCGCAGCCCCCTGCGCGCGGTGTGGCGTCCCGGCGCCGACCTGCGCGCCCCCCGCGACCTGCCGGTGCTGATCGTCGCCGGAGCCGACGCCGAGGCCACCGAGCGCGCCCTCGCCCAGCTCGTGGCCGACCTCGGCGACGCGCGCGTGCTCGTCGAGCGAACCGGCCCGCCGGACCACCCCGACGAGCAGCTCGCCGACCACACGGTCGTGCTGGCCAACCGGGGGCTGCCGGGCTTCAACGTCGACGTGGCCGGCAACCTCCATCTTGCGCTGATGCGCTCGTGCAGCGGGTGGCCGTCGGGGGTCTGGCTCGACCCGCCGCGGCGCACGGCCCCGGACGGCTCGAGCTTCCAGCTCCAGCACTGGACCCACCGCTTCGCCTACGCGCTCGCGAGCGGGTCGGGCGACTGGCGTGCTGCCGGAGCGGTCCGCGTCGGCCACGAGCACAACACGCCGCTGCACGCCCGCCAGGTCGCCCGCCACGCGGGCAGCCTGCCGGCCAGCGGCGCGTTCGTGCGCGTGCAGCCCGACCATGTGGTGCTCACTGCGCTGAAGCCGGCCGGCAACCCCCTGGCGTCGCTGGCCGCCCCGACGATGGACCCGCGCGCGGGCCTCACGCTGCGCTGCTACGAGACGCACGGGCGGCCAGCCGACGCCACCATCACGCTGTTCCGCCCGGTGGCCGCGGCGTTCCGCGCGAACCTGCTCGAAGCGCCCGAGGAGCCGCTCGAGGTCGCCGGGGCGACGGTGCACCAGCGGCTCGAGCCGTGCGCGCTCGCAACGACGCACGTGCAGCTCGCACCTGCCGCCGGCCCGGGGGCCCCCGGGGTGCTCGGCCGCCGCACGGAGCCTGCGCAGCCGACCTTCACCGACTACTGGCTGCACAACCGCGGGGCGGCGCCGCTCGGCCACCAGCCGGTGACCGTGCACATCCCGCTGCGGTCGCTGCGCTGCGATGGAGCCTTCGAGCTGCCCGTCCTCGTCGCCAGCGCGCGCACCGACGAGCCGTCAGCGGGCAGCGTGGAGATCCTCGTGCCCCCCGGGTGGACGGCCGACCCGTCCGAGCAGGCGTACCACCTCGGCGCCGGTGCCCACGGCGCATGGGGCGCAAGGATCCTTCCCGACCCCTCGGCTCCACCCGGCCGCTACTTCGTCGCCGCCCGCGTGCGCGACGCTGGCGGCGGCGTGCACGAGGACGTGGTGACCGTCGATCGCGGCCGGCCGAGCACCCCGGCTGCCGGCGGGCGCGTCCTCGTGCTGGAGCGCGCGACGCGGACCGCCGCGGTCGTCGACCGTCGCGTGGACCCCGCGGCGACGGTGGAGCTCGGCGGCGAGCTCAGCGTCGAGCTGGCCACCCCGTTCGTCGCCGTGGCCTGCGGCGCGGCCGCCGCGCTCGTCGTCGTGCTCCGCAACCACGTCGCCAGCGAGATCCGCGGGGAGGCGCAGCTCGTCAGCCCGTGGGGGACCTGGGAGCACGTGCACCCGTGGACGCAGGGGTTCGCCGTCCCCGCCGGGGGCGACGCGGTGGCGCGCTTCGCCGTCAGCTGCCCGGCGGGCAGTCCACCGGTGCAGGCGTGGGCGCTGGTGAAGGTGGCCTACTTCGGCCGCGTGCTCTACAGCCCCTGCGCCACCCTGCGGCTCGCGCACCCCGCGGGGGGATCTGCCCGCAGCGTGCCGGGTTCGTAGCCTGGACGGCATGCACCTTCTGCACTGGACCGCTGAACCGCCGGCGCTGCGCCGGCCCGTCCTGCTCGTCGCGCTCGAGGGCTTCGTGGATGCGGGCGCCGCCGCGTCGACGGCTGCGCTGTTCCTGCGCCACCGCTGGCGCGCGGAGCAGCTCGCGACGTTCGACCGCGAGGAGCTCCTCGACTACCGCGCCCGGCGCCCGACCGTGGTCGTCGACAGCGGCCGGCTCCGGCGCCTCGAGTGGCCCGAGATCGAGCTGCTAGCCGCGTCCGTGGAGGGCCCGCACGACGCCGCGCTGCTCGTGGGCCCCGAGCCCGACGCCCGCTGGGAGGGGTTCGCGCGGGCCACCGTGAGCGCGTGTCAGCGCCTGGGCATCGAGACGGTCATCACGCTGGGGGCCTACCCCGCCGCGGTGCCGCACACGCGGTCGACCGGCGTCGTGCAGGCCTCGAACGCGCTCGCGGACGGGGTCGTGCCCGACGCGCCCGCCGTCGAGGGGTACTCGGGCCCGATCGGGGTGGGCGCCGCCCTGCAGCTGTTGCTCGAGGACGCGGGCGTGCCCGCGGTCGGCCTGTGGGCGGAGGTGCCGCACTACATCGCCGGCTCGCCGCATCCCGACGCCGCCCTGGCGCTCGTGCGCCTCGTGGCGAGCACGTTGCAGACGACCGTGGACACCACCGAGCTGGAGGCCGCGGGGAACCTGCACCGCCAGCAGGTCGACGAGGCCGTCGCCCAGCACGACGACGCCCGCGACATGGTCGCCGCGCTCGAGGAGCACGTGGACAGCGGGCGGGGGGCGGCCGACCTGCCCAGCGGGGAGGATCTCGCCGCCGAGATCGAGCGCTTCCTGCGGACCCAGCAGGACTGACGGTCGAGACGCTCCGCCCCGGCGGCGGTCCGCGTCAGCCGCGGGCGCGCCGGTTGTACAGCTTGACCTTGCCGTGGGCCACCGGCCGCCCGGCCTCGTCGGACACCTCCACCTGCCACAGCTGGAGCGTTCGGCCGACCTGGATCGGGGTGGCCACGAAGTGCAGCGTGCCGCCGGTGACCGCACGCAGGAAGTCCGTGGAGTTGCTGATCCCCATGGCCACGCCGTCGCCGTCGAGCGCGAGCGTCGCCCCGGCGCTCGCCAGCGCCTCGATCACCGTGGCGTACACCCCCCCGTGCACGACACCGGTCGGCTGGTGGTGCTCCGCACGCACCTCGAGCGTGGCCACGGCGCGTGCGCCGCTGGCCTCGACGATGCGGGTGCCGACCAGCTCGTCGAACGGGCTCCGGTAGCCTGCGGACTCGTCGGTTGTCAGCTCCACAGCGCCTGCTCCTTCGTCACCCGACCGGCCCGTGCGCACGCGACGCGGGCGTCCCGGGGGCCGCGGCCGGCACCCAGACTACGAGCGGTGAGCGGAGGCGCCGAACCCGGGAACAACCGGCCCCGCCGACGTGTTGGAGGACGATTGATGGACCGTAGCGCAAGCACCGCCACCCCCAACGTCACCGAGGCGACCTTCGAACGCGAGGTCGTGGAGGCCAGCCGCACCCGACCCGTCGTCGTGGACTTCTGGGCGCCGTGGTGCGGGCCGTGCCACCAGCTCTCGCCGATCATCGAACGCGTCGCGGCGCGCCACGCCGGCGAGGTCGACCTCGTCAAGGTGAACGTGGACGAGGCCCCCCGGCTCGCCCAGCGCTACCGGGTGCAGGGCATCCCGGCGGTGAAGGCGTTCGCCGACGGCGCGGTCGTGAGCGAGTTCACCGGCGTGGCCCCGGAGGCGTCGGTGGCCCAGTTCTTCGCCGCGCTGGCGCCGAGCGAGGCGGACCGCCTCCTCGCGCAGGCCGAGACCGAGCCCGCCCGGGCCGAGGCGTTGCTGCACGCAGCGCTCGAGGCCGACCCCGGCCACGCCGGCGCGCTCGTGGCGCTGGCCGG
>SKPY01000126.1 GCA_007119305.1 Nitriliruptorales bacterium | reverse complement strand
CGTGGTTGCGGCGGCGGGCGGGCTGCCCGAGGGCGACATGGTCGTCCACGAGCAGGCACCGGAGCGCCGGCAGCGGCTGGCGGTGTGGACCGTCCTGCTCGCCGGTACTGCGGGCGAAACTTGGCGAGTGAGCTTGGGTCGCACGGGGGCACAAGCCGCAAGCACCACCGACGCGGGGAGCGTGGAGCTCCAGGGAGACCGCCGCGCGTCTGTGGAGATCCTCCCCGTGGGAAATCGGTGCGGTCCTTCGGGTGCGGCCAAGAACCGTGTCGGGGATGCCACCGACCAACGTCCGCGACCCCAGGTGTCCAGCACAAAGCCGAGCGATACCGGACGGCGGGGGTTCGAGCGAAGCACGCGCAAGAGCGCGCACACCGGTCACGCAGCGTAGTGAAGATGGCCGCACCGACTTCAAGGTAACGGCGGTTAGGCCGAGACGGTCCAATAGTGGGAGGCTGGCGAGAACCTCGGCCGGGTCGGTGGTCACGCGCGCCTGCGATCGCGCCGGGTAGCTCGCATCGGCCCGCCCGTTGGGCGATCTCCTTCCGTCCGTCAGGGGCGACTATCTCGCGAGCCATGGCGGTTGTGGTCTTCCGGGCTTGCGCGTCCACGTCAGGAGGTGCCGAGGCGGCGCAGCGCGAAGGCTGCGCTGATGCGGGCGATCCCGAGCACCACGAGCAGTGCGCTCAGCACCGCCACGAGCGTGACCAACCCGACACCGGGCCGGCTGAGGATGACGAGGCCCGCGGCGATCGCCACGAGCCCGGTCACGACCGGCCAGGCGCGGCGGGCGCCCTGGCGGTTGCTCAGGGCGTGCGCGAGGTCGCCGATGCCGTCGATGATGAACAGCACCCCGATGACCAGGATGAGCGTGGCGAGCGAGCGGAAGAGGTTGCCGAGTGCCCCAACACCGGCAACGACGAGCACCGCGCCGATGAGGCCCTCGAGGACGCGGGCGACGCCGCCGAGGCGCTTGTCGGCGAACGCCGCGACGAGCCGCACGATCCCCGAGCCCACGAGCCAGGCGCCGAACAGCACGGCGATGACGAGGAGGGTGGCGCCGGGCCAGACGAGCACGGCGATGCCGGCGAGCATGGTGAGAATGCCGGTGGCGAGCAGCACCCACCATACGGCGGCGACGGACTCGGTGAGCGGCTCGGCTTCGGGGGGCGCTTCAGCGCCCGGACTTGGATGGGTGGGGTCGATGGTGGCCATGCGGTTCAACTCCCCTTTGGGTCTCAACGGTGGGCAGCGAAGACCTCGCGCAGGTGGTCTTCGTCCTCTCGAGAGAGGCTCGTGTGGAGGATCTCGAAGCGGTGACGGTCGGTGGGCAGACGTTCGGCGATCTTGTCGGGCGTGCCGCCGGTGGTCATGAGGAACAGCGCCGAGGAGCCGGGCTGGATCTTGCTGCCGACCTCTTTGATGAAGTCGTCGTCGATGCCGATGTCGGAGAACTTGCCCGCCAAGGCGCCGGTGACTGCGCCCAGGCCCATGCCCAGCCATGGCATGAAGAACAGCAGGCCGATCAGCATCCCCCAAAAGGCGCCACCCCAGGCGCCCGCGCCGACCAGGTTCGTCATCTGCTTGATGCGCGGCTTGCCGTCAGGCCGGCGCACGACGATCGCACCGTCAGCGATCTTGATGAGCTGCTCCTTCTGCAGCTGCTCGAGCTCGCCGACCAGACGCTCGGCGCCGTCGGCGTCGGGAAAGGCCAGAACGGTCAAGGTCGTCATGGGACTCGCTTTCTCTACGTTGTTCCACGCTTGCGGCACTGCGGTGCCAGCATCCGGCTTGGCCGGGAACACCACCTCACCCGCGCGGGGTGAACCGGGCTCGTGGGCGACCGCCCGCTGCTCACTCCCGCTCCGCAGGGTGATTGGCCGCGTTGCCGTTGGTCACATGAACGCCGTGGAAGGGGGGCGCCACGCGCGTGAGGACGCAGAAGCCGATCCATGGTCAGGGTCGTGACGCTGACAGACGGGGTATGGGGCTGAGCCGCCGGGACACCGGGTCAGTCCGGAAGCTGGCGCAACTCGAGCAAGGTCAACCCGAGCGTCTGGATGCGTGCCAGCACCCCGTGCAGGTGCGCCTGGTCCCGTACGGGTCCGAACAGGACCGTGCCGCCCGGCTGGCGCCGTGCCGCCAGCTCGGGGAACGCCGCAATCGCCGTCGCCGAGATCTGCTCGGCGATCCACACCTCGTACCGCACCGGGCTTTGGACGGGCACCGCGAGTCCCTTCTGGCCACTGCCATCGACAGCGTGCTTGATCCACGGGCTCGGCGCTTCGCCCCCCACAGGTGAACTCTTGGCGAACAGCCATCGCCGATGTGGGTGCACGCATAGATGAGGGCTAATCTGGGCATATTAGAGCAGCCCGCGTCGACACCACGTGCCTGCGCGGCGCACGACCGGTTCGAGCGGATGGAGGTCCGGGAGAAGTGTCTGGATCGGCGGGGTCGCATGGCAAGCGGTAGCGGGCCGAACGGCCCTACGGACGCTCCCACATGGGGGCGCCCGCTGACGAAGTTCTCGCTGCCCGAGCGGGTGCCCGAGCGAGGGGAACCTGTCCTGTCTGCTGGACGTCCCGCCAGGCGCCGCGGTGACGCGGGTAGGCACCGAGCGCCGGTGCCCTACACAAAGACCAGGCCACCCACACCGCCACCATCCCTGGTCTCGCGTGAGCGTCTGGAGCGGCGCATCACAGCGGCCGACTGCCACGATCCCGGTGCGCGCGTGGTGCTCGTGTGCGCCGGCCCAGGCGCCGGCAAGACCAGCCTGCTGTCGGCTTTCGCCGCCACACTCGAACGCGCGGCCTGGGTCACCCTCGACCGTCACGACAACGACCCACACATCTTGTGGTCCGCCATCCTCGATGCGCTCACCCGCAGCAGGGCGTGGCCCGAGGACGCTGACCTGCACCGGCTGGCGGCCCCCGACGGGGGCATCGAGCCCGGCTTCCTGAGCGCGGTAGTCAACGCGTTCGAACCGCTGACTGCGCCGGTGTGGCTCATCCTCGACGACCTGCACATGCTCCAGCGTCCCACAGTCCTCGACAGCCTCGATCAGCTGATCCGCTACCTACCAGACAACCTTCGGCTCGTGCTGGCCGCGCGGCACGATCCACCGCTTGTCGCACTCGACCGTCTGCGCCTGGATGGACGCCTGAACGAGATCCGAGCGGACGCGTTGGCCTTCAACCGAGAGGAGACGACGCAGCTGCTCGCGCAGCATGGGCTGGAACTGGCGGACGCCGACATCGACGCTCTGCTCGAGCGCACCGAGGGCTGGGCCGCCGGACTGCGGCTCGCCGTGCTGTCGGCGAGGCAGACGTCAGACACGCACGCTTTCCTCGCCGGCTTCCAAGGAAGCGACCGCGCGGTCGCCGACTACCTCGTGGAGTCCATTCTCACCCAGCTGCCCGGGAGCATCCGGCGGTTCCTCCTGCGCACCAGCATCTGCGCCGAGCTCACCCCGGCGCTTGCGACGTTACTCACCGGGCGCACCGACGCCGGGATGGTGCTCGACGAACTCGCACGGCACAACGCCCTAACCGTCCGCATCGGCGAACGCACCGGCTGGTACCGCTACCACGCGTTGCTGCGCAGCTACCTGCGCGCCGAGCTGGAGCTCACTGAGCCGACCGAGATCGCCTCCCTGCACGGCATCGCAGCCGACTGGTTCGCCAAAGCCGGACGGCACGAGCTCGCGCTGGAGCACGCCATGGCCTCGGGAAACGTCACGACGATCACCGCTCTGTGCGACGCCCACGGCCTGGGACTGCTGCTGTCAGGGCACGGCGCCCGCCTGCGTGAACTGTGTGCAAGCGCTGAGGATGAGCTGTTTGCGCTGCCAGAGCTCGGGCTGATCGCGGCGAGCGCAGCCCTCGACGCCGGCGACGTGGCGCACGCAGACCGTCACCTCGCCCGCGTGGCTGCGGGCGAGCTCGGACCGCGACTCGAGGCCTTGCGTGACGCCGTTGCCCTGTGGCGCGCACGGCTCGGCGGGGACATGCGCGTGCCGCTGGACGCGCTAGTGGACAAGAGTCAGAACGGGACAGGCGATGACGACGTCGAGCTTGTCGTGCTCGTCAACCGTGGCGCCGCGCGAGTGTGGCTGAACCAAGCAGATGGGGCCGAGGCCGACCTCAGCCAGGCCCTGGTGCTGTCCAGACGCCTCGGTCGTGACGAGCTGACGTTGCAGTGCCTGAACTTCCTCGCCGGCGTGGCATCCGGCAGGTGCGACTTCGCGCGGATGCGCACCCTCGCCCGGCAAGCACTCGACTTCGCCGCAGCGCGAGGGTGGGGGCTGACCTCACGCGCGGCGTACGCCCACACGGGCCTGGCATGGGCCGCGTATCAGGCCGCCGACCTTGCCGCCGCGGGGGACCACATCCGCAGCGCGCGCGACTGTAGGGGCGACGCCGCCGAGGTCAACCTCGAGCTGACGATCCTCAGTCTGTTGCACACGATCGAGTTTGCCGAGGGGGCGGACCGTCACCGTGCACTTGCTGCCTTCCGCGCGGCTTGGCGCCGGCTGGCTGACCCGGACCTGTCCCCCCTCCTGGTCGCCTTCGCCGCACCCAACGAGCTGCGCATGTGCCTGGCGCTCGGTGAGTTCGGCTGGGCGGCGGAGGCTATCAAGCGAACGGCAACGCTGCTCGGCGAGACGGGCGAGCATGCCCTGCTGAGCGCCGGCCTGAGCAGCGCGAAGGGCCGCCTGGAGGCGGCACGGACGACGTTGCGGCCTGTCGTCGATGGTGGCCTTGTCTGCACGGTGACGACCACGCTCATCGACGCGCTGCTCCTCGACGCGACGCTGGCCGCTCGTGCGGGCCATGCAGCTGGCGCACACGACCGCCTGGAGCGTGCCCTCGAGCTGGCCGAGCAGTGCGAGGCGCTCCGACCCTTCGCCGTCGCCGGCGACGCCGTCCGGGAGCTTCTGGTGCTCAACAGCGGACGATTCGGACGACGCGAGGCATTTGCCCAGCGCGTCTTGCGCCGGTTCCGAACCGACGCGGCCGTGCTCGACGGTCGGGTCGTGCGGCTGACCCCGGCAGAGCTCCGGGTCCTCGCGGAGCTCCCCGCGCTGTCGACGCTGCGGCAGATCGCCGATGCGCAGTGCGTGTCGGTGAACACGGTGAAAACCCATCTGCGCGGGGTCTACCACAAGCTCGGGGTGCGCAGCCGCCGCGACGCCGTGGCCCAGGCCCGGCTCGTCGGTCTGCTGTAGCCGAGACAGCGGCGGCAGCGGTACCGCCGCGCCTAGGCTGCCCAGGCTTGACGCAGGGTCCCTCGGCGCGCTTCGGCCGAGCGCAGCTGCACGATCAGGCCGACCAGGGCGAGGCCGAGATACGCGGCCGTCCACCACCAGCCCAGCTCGAGCGCCTGCGTCGTGCCGGGCACCGCGAGGTCCGGGCTGTCGAGCACCCCCGTGAGGAGCATGACCCCGGCGAGAATCGTGGTCGAACCGGCGAACGCGCCGAGCAGCGCGAGGATGAGGAGCGGCAGGTCCCCGATGATCGCGGTCAGGGCGAGCAGGACCGCGACCGCCACCCCAGCGAGCACGATGACCCAGGACCAGGTCACCCCAAGCGCGACCATCGCGGTGGTGCCGAGCGCGAACCCGATCGCCCCCATGCCGATCACGACCGACACGGCGTAGTACAGATACGCGACCAGACCGAAGACGACCGCCAGGGCCGCGCCCGCGATCCAGGCCAGCGCGGAGGCGAGAAAGCCCTCGCCCGTCACGCCGGCCACGAGCCCGGCGCCGAGGACGAAGCCGGTGAAGGCGCCCCAGACCGCGATCACCACGCGCAGCGCGGCGTAGCCGCGAAAGCACAGCAACCCGCCAACCAGCAGGGCCAGCAAGCCGAGGACCACGTCCTGCATCGCGCAACCTCCATCAGAGCTTCAGCGCCCCCGCGAGTCTGACACGGCCGCACGCGTGCGAGCTCATCTGATGCGGGTGAAGTCGCCTCTCGTGGCAGCCTTCGATCGATCTCGTCAGCACCGGACCGAGTTGGTCCGCATGTGAGCCCGGGCCACGTGTCGGGCTCGGGAGTCAGGAGTGCGCAGCGATGAGTGCACAGGCGACGCGCTCATCATCTCGATCTCGCACCATGGACGACGGAAGCTCGATCGTCCGCAGCGACTGCGCACCCCCGCGCGGCCGCTGTCGCCGGG
>SKPY01000440.1 GCA_007119305.1 Nitriliruptorales bacterium | reverse complement strand
GGGCTGTTGACCACGGTGTACAGCAGGGCGCCCAGCGCGAACGCCGACAGCAGACGGCTGCGCGCGTCGCCCCTGCGCAGCAGCGTCCAGCCGGCGATGATCAGCAGCGCGCCCGTGATGACCTCGGCGCCGATGTGGAACCAGATGGCGCGCTGGCCGGCGGGGATCTCGGGCACCTCGCCGGCGGCCAGCAGCACGACCCAGAGCCCGACCATGCCCACGCCGACGACGCCCTGGAACCAACCGATGACCTTCACCACCCCACCTCCATGAGCGCATGAGCGCAGGTCCGTTTCCATCCTGCCGGCGGCCGCGGGCTGCCACACCGGCCGAACGCCCCGCGAAGTCCGGGACGCTCGGCCGTTCCCGGCGCTGCGCACCCGCGCCTCCGGAACCCGCCCACGCAGCGACGCGTCGAGCCCCGCCGCGGCGGCGACGGATCCTATGGCGTCCGGCCGCGAAACCCGGCAGGATTGCTGCACGGACAGCGGGGCTTCCAGCAAGGGGTGGTCCGATGGGTACGACCCTCGGCGAGGTGCTGGCGTCACGCCGGCGTCGGCGGTTCGTCGGACGCACGGCCGAGCTGGAGCTGTTCCGCGCGGCCCTCGACCCAGGCGCGCCGACGGGCTCGGTGCTCTACTTCCACGGGCCCGGGGGCATCGGCAAGACCAGCTTGCTGGAGGTCTTCGCGGAGATCGCCGCCGAGGCGGGCGCGCGCGTGGCGGCGCTCGACGGCCGCGAGCTCGCCCCGACGCCCGCCGCCGTGCTGGACGCCCTCCGCGCCCAGGGCCTCGTCGTGCCCGACGACGGTGAGCCCATCACGGCCCCGGGCGCCCGCCTGGTGCTGCTGATCGACTCCTACGAGCGGATGGCGCCGCTCGACCACTGGCTCCGCAGCCGCCTGCTGCCCCGGCTCCCTGCGGACGCGGTCACGGTGCTCGTGGCTCGTGACGCCCCCAGCCACGCGTGGCGGGCGGACCCGGCCTGGCGTGACCTGCTCCGTGTCGTCTCCCTGCGCAACCTCACCGCCGAGGAGAGCCGCCGCTATCTCGCCGACTGCGGGGTGGATCCCGCCCTGCACGAGCGGCTGTCCGCAGCGACCCACGGCCATCCGCTGGGCTTGTCGCTGCTCGCCGACGTGGTCCTGCGCGGTGGTGAGGCGCCCTCGGATCCGTTGACCCCGGACGTCGTCGGCACGCTGCTGTCGCGCTTCGTCGACGTCGTCCCGAACGAGGCGCAGCGCCGGGCGCTCGGGGCGTGCGCGCTCGCCCGGGTGACGACCGAGCCGCTGCTGCGCGCTGCGCTGGCGCTGTCGGACGCACACGAGCTGTTCGAATGGCTGCGGGGGCTGTCGTTCGTCGAGTCCGGACCGGAGGGGCTGCAGCCGCACGATCTCGCCCGCGACGCCCTCGACGTCGATCTGCGCTGGCGCGATCTCGACGGGTACAAGCAGGTCTTCCGGCGCGTGCGCGCCCACATCTACGACAGCCTCAAGGCGGCGAGCGGCGTAGAGCAGCAGCGCGCGATCTTCGACCTGAAGTTCCTGTTCCGCAACCTGCCCAGCGTCCTGTCACCGGTCGACTGGAGGTCCTGGGGCCATCACTACCCGGAGCCGGCGCAGGCAGCGGACCGCGTGGCGATCCTCGAGCTCGTCGCGGCGTTCGAGGGCGAGGACTCCGCGGCGCTCGTCGAGCACTGGCTCGGGCGGCAACCGGAGGGCTTCTTCGTGCTGCGCCGGGACGACGGCGGCGTTCGCGGGTTCCTCGGGCTCCTGGACCTTGCGGCCGCGTCGGCCGAGGACCGCGCCGTCGACCCTGGCGCCGAGGCGGCCTGGGAGTACGCCGGCCAGCATGCCGCTCCGCGCTCGGGCGAGCGCGTCACCCAGACCCGGTTCATCGTCGACCGCGAGGCTTACCAGGGCCCCTCCCCCACCCTGAACGCCACCCCGATCGTGACGATCCAACGGTTCCTGCACATGCCGAACCTGGCCTGGGACTTCCTCACGCTGGCCGCGCCGGAGCCGTGGGACGAGTACTTCGCGCTCGCCGACATGCCGAGGGCGGTCGGCGCTGACTTCGAGGTGGGCGGCCGCCGCTTCGGGCTCTTCGGCCACGACTTCCGACAGGTGTCGATCGATGCGCTCATGGAGCTGTGGACCGAACGGGCGCTCACGCAGGACTTCACCCTGCCCGCACCGCAGGACCACGCCCTGCTGGTGCTGTCCCAGCCGGACTTCGCCGACGCAGTGCGCCAGGCGCTGCGTGACCTGCACCGACCGGAGCTGCTCGCCCGCAACCCCCTGCTGCGCGCCCGCGTCGTGCGGGATGCGGCAGGCACGGGCGAGCCTGACGCCTCCGTGCTCGAGGAGCAGCTGCGCGCGGCCGTCGACAGCCTGCGCCAGCACCCCCGAGACGACAAGCTGCTGCGAGCCGTCGAGGCGACGTACGTGCGCCCGACGAGGACGCAGGAGGCCGCTGCCGCCACCCTCGGGCTGCCGTTCAGCACCTATCGCCGGCACCTGACCCAGGGTGTCGAACGGATCGTGGCGTGGCTGTGGGAGCGGGAGGTCTACGGCACCCCGACTGAGCAGCAGTGAGCACAGCTGAGCAGCGTCTGGTCTGGAACCCGATCACCGGAGCGGGCCAGCCTCCTCCCAACGAGCTGAGGAGGAGGCTGCCATGGGAAACCGGGACCGCGCGGTCGTGCTGGGCGCCAGCATCGCCGGGCTGCTCGCCGCGAGGGTGCTCGCCGACAGCTACGGCGACGTCGTGCTGCTGGATCGTGACGACCTCACCGACGAGCGCAGCACTCGGCGGGGCGTCCCCCAGGGGCGCCACATCCACGCGCTGCTCGCACGCGGGCAGCAGGCGCTCGAGGAGCTCTTCCCGGGCCTGACTGCGGACCTGGCCGCCCAGGGCGTGCCGGTCGGCGACATGCTCGACGACACCCGCACGTACTTCAGCGGTCACCGGCTGCGCTCGACCGCCTCAGGCCTGATCATGCTCAGCGCCAGCCGCGCCTGCCTCGAGCGGGAGGTCCGGGACCGCGTGCGTCGCTTGCCTGCCGTGGCCTTCGCGCCGCCCTGCGACGTCCTCGGCCTGGTGAGCTCACCCGACCGCCGCCGGGTGGTCGGGGTGCGGCTGCTGCGCCGGGCAGACGGCAGTGCCGAGGAGGTGCTCGACGCCGACCTGGTGGTCGACGCGCTGGGGCGGGGCTCGCGCACGCCCCGCTGGCTGGAAGCGCTCGGCTACCAGCCCCCCGACGAGGAGCGGGTGGCCGTCGACGTTGGCTATGCGAGCTGCCGCTACCGGCTGCCGCCCGACACGCTCGACGGCGACCTGGGCTGCCTGCTGGGCCCGACGCCTGCCCAGCCCCGGGGCGGTGCGCTGGCACGGATCGAGGGCGGGCAGTGGCTGCTGACGCTCATGGGGCTCGTCGGAGACCACCCTCCGACCGACCCCGAGGGGTTCCTGGCCTTCGCCGGCTCCCTGCAGTTCCCCGACATCCACGAGGCGATCCGAGACGCAGAGCCACTCGACGCTCCGGTGGCCTACCGCTTTTTCGCGAGCGCGCGGCGCCGCTACGAGCGCCTGCGCCGCTTCCCCGACGGCCTGCTGGTGGTCGGTGACAGCCTCTGCAGCTTCAACCCCATCTACGGCCAGGGCATGACCGTGGCCGCGCTCGAGGCGCAGGGCCTGCGCCGCCACCTCCGCCGGCGCGGTGAGCCGAGCCCGCGTCGCATCCTGCGCAGCAGCGCCCGGCTGCTCGACCCGCCGTGGGACATGGCCAGCGGGGCCGACCTCGCCGTCCCCGGCGTCGAAGGACGCCTGACCCCCAAGCACAAGGTTGCCGGCGCCTACATCACCCGCCTGCACGCCGCCGCGGCGCGCGACGCGCGTCTGGCCCGCGCGTTCGTCCGCGTGTCCGGGCTCGTGGACCGCCCCGAGGCCCTCCTGCGGCCCCGCGTCGCCGTGCGGGTGCTGGCCCACTCCGTGCGCTCATCACCGCGGACTGGGGCGCCGCGGTCGCATGCTCCCTGGATCCGGCTGACGCGGTCGCGCCAGCGACCGTCATGGAGGTGCTGACATGTACAACGCGAGGTTGACCGCCGCCCTGCTCGTCATGCCGGGCCTGGTTCTCACCGGGGTCACGACCGGCACCGCCGCAGCCGTGCTGTGGCTGCGCCGCCGGCACCACCACCGGTGAGGTCGGGCGCAGGCTCACCCAGCGCTGTGACGCGGGGCCCGACCGCACGTCGGCTCACGTCACCACGTTTGCGACGTGCATGACGCGGTGCCGGCCGGTCGCTGTGGAGACGCTCGGAGCGAGACGGCGATCACCCCCTCAAGCAGCGGGTAGTCGTGTCTACCCCCGGCGTCCAGGGGTCGGGCGACCGGCCGCGACGCGTCAGCGACGGCGCCGGCGGACCCGGCGCAGACGATCTGCCGCGCCGTGCATGCCCTTTGTAAGGTCCGAGCCGCCCCTGCGCTCCTTTATCCGATCGGCTGCCTGGTCAAGCAGCCAGGCCGCCACGGGCAGCCCCACGACGATGAGCAGCCAGCGCTTGCCCCACTTCGCCACCATGTCGGCCCTTTCCCTGCTGCGGCAGCGCATCTGCCTGTGCGCTCCCCGGAATACCCGCCCATCCGCGCAGGGACACCCGGACGCAGGGAACCCGCCCGGAGCGGCCTGGGCGGGCAGGTGCCGCGTGGTGTCAGTCCGCCTCGGGGGCGGGCGCGGGCGGCACCGCGAAGCGG
Source organism: Nitriliruptorales bacterium (assembly GCA_007119305.1). Lineage (GTDB taxonomy): Bacteria > Actinomycetota > Nitriliruptoria > Euzebyales > Egibacteraceae > SKPY01. The sequence goes on along the minus strand of SKPY01000440.1, from coordinate 1,435 downwards.
TTTCGGTCCTCGGCGCTGTCGCAGCCGACGACGGCCCAGGTCTCACGGGCGCCGGTCCGCCGCAGGCCCTCGGCCCGGTGGTTGCCGTCCTCGAGCACCAACTGGTCGTTGCGGTAGGTAACGATCACCGGTGGCGGAACCCAGCCCTGCTCGATGCGCCGCTGCATGTCGTCGACGTCGTCGCGCCAGTCCTCCTCGTCGAGCGGGCACAGCACCGGAGCGCCGGGTGGACCGGCCAGCCGGTGGAGCCGGTCAAGCGGCAGCTGCACAGGGCCGAGCCACCACCGGGGTGGCTCGGTGAGCTGTTCTGCCAGTCCGGCGTTATCGCTGCCGGGGCTGCTCAGGAAACGGGCCACCCAATCCCCGAGCGCGCCGCGTTCCGCCGCGTCCCGTGCCCCCTCCACCGAGTACTGCGCACTGTTGTCGCTCATGGCTGCTCCCTTACCCGGAGCAGCGGTTCCGCTACCGTGCGGGGCAGTGCGGCGGGCGGGCCGGCGGCGGCTCACGCCTCCCGATCGAGGCTGAGCAGGTGGCTGGCCTCGTTGAAGGCGTGCAGCGTCCAACGATCGAGCGCCGATTCGTGCTCCCACTCCGTCAACCCGGTGTTGGTGGGCTTCAGGCGGGCGCCGGTGCCTGGATGCGGAATGCCGAGGAGCACACGCACCGAGGCCATGATCACCCCGGCGTGGCACACCGCCACCACGGTCTGCCCCGCGTAGTCGACGGCGACCCGCTCGAGCATCCGCCGCACCCGCTCGTGAAAGCTGTTCCAACTCTCGCCCCCGGGAGCGAACACCCGGTCGGGCTCGGCTTCCATGTCGAAGGACCCGTAGCGGGTGCCGTACTCGGCCCAGTCCAGGCCGTCGGCCGCGCCGGTGTGCACCTCGCACAGGTCGCACTCCCGGCCGAAGGTCTTCATGCCCAGCCCGGGCGCGATGATCTCCGCCGTCTCGATCGCGCGGGGCAGGACACTGGCCAGCAGGACGTCGGCCTGCACCCGCCCGGAGCCGGCGACGTGGTCGCGCAGCGCCTCTGCCTGCCTGCGGCCATGCGGCTTCAGGCCGCTGCAGCCGGTCGGACCCCCGATGACCCCGTGGAAGCCGGCGTGTGCCTCACCGTGACGGACGAGAATCAGACGCATCACCTGTGATCTATGACGATCGCGCCTCTGGCAAACCTGTTCGAGGCGGCGCCCGGACGAACGGCCGGTGGCGAGCCGCCTCCGCCAGCGGGTGACCTCGACCCGCTCCCGTCGGCGCGTAGCAGAAGCACGGCTCGCAGGCGGCCGTCCTGGGTGCCGGCGCAGCCCGGCGTCGCGCACAGCGCGAGTGCGGGGCGGCGTGCGGTGCCGAGCAGGTAGTGCAGCCGGTCGCGGGCGGCGGTGACCTTCGCGCAGGCACGCTCGAGCTGCGACACGCGGAGCCGTCCGGCTGCG
>SKPY01000495.1 GCA_007119305.1 Nitriliruptorales bacterium | reverse complement strand
TGCACCCGCACACCGGGTCGGCACAGCTGGTGGGCATCACCGGGTCGCCCGGCGTCGGCAAGTCGACCCTCACCAACGCCCTCGTCGAGGTGTGGCGCGCTCGGGACCTGCGGGTGGCGGTGCTCGCGGTCGACCCCTCGTCGCCGTTCTCGGGCGGCGCCCTGCTCGGTGACCGCGTGCGGATGCAGGACCACGCGCTGGACGAGGGGGTGTTCATCCGCTCGATGGCGAGCCGTGGCCACCTCGGAGGGCTGTCATGGGCGACCCCGCAGGCCCTGCTCGTGCTCGACGCCGCCGGGTTCGACGTGGTGGTCGTGGAGACGGTCGGAGTCGGGCAGGCCGAGGTCGAGATCGCGTCGGTGGCGGACACGACCGTCGTCGTGCTGGCGCCGGGCATGGGTGACGCCATCCAGGCGGCCAAGGCGGGCATCCTCGAGGTGGCCGACGTGTTCTGCGTGAACAAGGCTGACCGGGAGGGGGCAGACCGCACCGTGCGCGAGCTGCGCGAGATGCAGAGGCTGGGCGACGGGGTGGGCGAAGCGGGTTGGACTCCACCCATCGAGCGCACCGTCGCCGCCACCAGCGACGGCATCGAGGCGCTGGCCGATGCCATCGCGACGCACTACCGCTGGTTGTGCGGTGCGAGCCGGCGTGATGCGCGCAAGCTGGTCCGCGCGCACCTGCAGATCCGCGAGCTGGCCCTCGGGGCGGTGCGCCAGCGCTTCGCCGACCTCGACGGCGGCGATCTCACCGAGGACCTGGCACGCCGCGTCGCGGCGCGCGAGATCGACCCGTACACCGCGGCCGACGAGCTCATCGCCAGCCTCTGAGCCGACCGCGGCGGGGCGCGCGAAGGATTCGTAACACCCGGGTGTTACGAATCCTCCGCGCGCTGTGCGGCCGGGTCCTCTGCGCCCTGTGGCGGCGGCATCAGCCGCGTGGCGGCGGCGTCAGCCGCGGCCGTAGAGGAGCCGAGCGACCTTCGGCAGGTAGTCGACGGCGCGCGGGTGCCGCTCGAGCTGGTCCGGGGCGAGCTTGCCGAGCCCGAACCGCCGCTGCGTGACGGCCTTGGGGTGGGTGAAGTTGCGCAGGCCGTCAGGCCCGTGGACCGTCCCGAAGCCGGAATCGCCGACTCCGCCGAACGGCAGCCCCGCGTGGGCGTAGAAGCTCATCACCCCGTTGATGCTGCACGCCCCGGTGCGCAGCCCGCGGGCGAGCTCGCGGCCGCGGCGCTTGCTGAAGACGCTCGCCCCGAGCGCGAACGGGCTCACGTTCGCCCTGGCGACGCCCTCCTCGGCGTCACGCACCTTGAAGACCGGCAGCGTCGGCCCGAAGGTCTCGGCGGTAATCATCAGGGCGTCGTCAGGCACGTCGGTCAGCAGCACCGGGTCGATGTAGGGCGGGCGGATGGACTCGAGCCCGCCGACCACCGCGGTCGCACCGCGCGCGAGCGCGTCGCGGATCTGCTCGGTCACGGTCTCGAGCTGGGCGGGGGTCGCCATGGGCCCGAGCTTCGCCTCCGGACCCTCGCCGGCGCGCACGTCCCGGATCCGGTCGGCGACCTTCGCGACGAAGGCGTCGAACACCTGCTCGTGGACGTAGGCGCGCTCCACCGAGAGGCAGGTCTGTCCGGCGTTCCAGTAGGCGCCGAAGGCGGCGGCATCCGCTGCCGCCTCGAGATCGGCGTCGTGGTCGACGATCATGGCGTCCTTGCCCCCGAGCTCGAGCGTGACCGGGGTCAGCGTCTCCGCGCAGGCTGCCATGATCTTCCGACCGACAGCCAGGGAACCGGTGAAGGAGAGCTTGTCCACCCCTGACGTGCACAGGGCTGCGCCCGTGTCGCCGAAGCCGGTGACGAGCTCGACCACGCGGTGCTCCGGGATGGCCTCCGCGAAGCGGTCCACGAGCCAGCGCGCCACCGCCGGGGTGAACTCGCTCGGCTTGCACACGACCGCGTTGCCCGCGCCGAGCGCGGCGGCCGCGTCGGACAGCGGGACCACCAGGGGGTAGTTCCACGGGGTGATCAGCCCGACGACGCCGAGGGGCTGGTACTCCACGGTGGCGGCGTGGTTGGGCGTCAACAGCCCCGGACGGACCCGCCGGGGACCGAGCACCCGCTGCGCGTGCTTCGCCGCGAAGGTCAGGTGCTCGCAGGCCATGAGCACCTCGAGGTAGCCGTCGAAGACCGGCTTGCCCATCTCGCGGTGGATCAGCTCGGCGACCTCCTCCGCCCGGCGGGCGATCGCGGCACGGACCGCGAGGAGGCGCTTCCTCCGCTCGGCGAAGCCGATGGCCCGCCACCATGCGGCCGCTGCTCGGGCACGCACCACCGTGGCCTCGACCTCCCGGGCCGTGTGGACGGGGAACGTTGCGACCACCGCGCCGGTGGCGGGGTCGAGGGAGTCGAACGTCTCGTGCTCGACCGCGAGGTCGTGGGAAGCGACCGTCATCGCTGCTCCTGGGTTACCGACGAGTAGGGTGCACCGCCTATGATCGCACGTCCGCGTGTCGGCGGCCCGTCGGCGGCTACGATCGTGCGCGATGAGCCCCCCGTTCGACCCCATCGCCGAGGCCCACCGCCAGTGGTCCGGCCGCTGGGACGCCGCCGACCCGATGGCGGCGGTGACGTCGATCATCCGCGTGCAGCAGCTCGTGCTGTCGCGCATCAACGCTCTGCTCGAGCCGCACGGGCTGTCGTTCGCCCGCTACGAGGCGCTGGTGCTGCTGCTGTTCTCCAGCCGCGGTGCGCTGCCTCTCGGCAAGATGGGCGAGCGACTCATGGTCCACCCCACGAGCATCACGCACACGATCGACCGCCTCGAGCAGCAGGGCCTCGTGCGGCGCACCCCGCACGAGCACGACCGGCGCCGCACGCTCGCGGCGATCACGCCCGAGGGTCGCGCCGTCGCCGAGCGCGCCACCAAGGATCTCGTCGAGGCGCGCTTCGCGGTCGGGTCACTGAGCGACGCTGAGGCGCGTGACCTGACGGGCTCGCTCGCTCGCCTGCGCGTCGCGCTGGGCGATCCGCAGACCGGGCCAGAGCCCGCACCGTAGCCGGTGTGGTGCGCCCGAGCGACATCGGGTTGTTTCCTAGGTCGGCCTACTATCGGTCGTGCTACGGTGTGCAGCGATCCAACCGCCCTGCCGGTGGGAACGCTGGCGGGTAGACGCATCCATCCACCCTTGGGAGGCGCGGGATGAACCCCGACGAGATCCGCGAGCAGGCCGACGAGTGGCAGCGGCGCTACGAGGCGACGCCGACGCGTGCTGTGGAGTTCACCACCCTGTCGGGTGACGAGGTGCCGCCGTTGGTGGGCCCGCACAACTACGAGCCGGACGTGTCCAGGATCGGCTTCCCGGGCGTGTTCCCCTTCACGCGGGGCGTCTACCCGTCGATGTACCGCGGCAGGCCGTGGACGATCCGCCAGTTCGCGGGCTTCGGCTCGGTGGCGGACACGAACCAGCGCTATCACGACCTGCTGCAGGCCGGGCAGCACGGGCTGTCGGTGGCCTTCGACATGCCCACGCTCATGGGTCGCGACTCCGATGAGCCCGAGAGCGCGGGTGAGGTCGGCCACTGCGGCGTGGCGGTCGACACGATCGAGGACATGGAGCGGCTGTTCGACCGCATCCCCCTCGGCGAGATCACCACCTCGATGACGATCAACGCACCCGCAGCGGTGCTCTTCGCCATGTACTGCGTCGCGGCGGAACGCCAGGGGTTCGAGCCGAGCCAGCTCGGTGGGACGCTGCAGACCGACATCCACAAGGAGTACATCGCCCAGAAGGAGTGGCTGTTCCCGCCCGAGCCTCATCTGCGCCTGATCGGCGACCTGATGGAGTTCACCAGCGCGCACCTGCCGCGCTACCACCCGATCTCGATCTCCGGCTACCACATCCGCGAGGCGGGCTCGACGGCGGCGCAGGAGCTCGCGTTCACGCTCGCCGCAGGGTTCTCCTACGTCGAGCTCGGCCAGTCCCGCGGCCTCGTCCTCGACAAGTTCGGCCCGCGCCTGTCGTTCTTCTTCGACGCCCACATCGACTTCTTCGAGGAGATCGCGAAGTTCCGCGCCGGCCGCCGGATCTGGGCCCGCTGGCTGCGCGACCGCTACGGTGCGACGGACGAGAAGGCGATGCTCATGCGCTTCCACACCCAGACCGCGGGTGTGAGCCTCACCGCGCAGCAGCCGGACAACAACATCGTGCGCACGGCGATCGAGGCGCTCGCTGCGGTGCTGGGCGGTACCCAGAGCCTGCACACGAACGCTCTCGACGAGGTGCTCGCGCTGCCCAGCGAACACGCGGCCAAGGTCGCGCTGCGCACCCAGCAGGTCATCGCGGAGGAGACCGAGGTCACCAACACGATCGACCCGCTCGGCGGCTCGTGGTTCGTCGAGTGGCTGACCGACCAGGTCGAAGCCAAGGCGGAGGAGTGCTTCGCCAAGATCCTCGACATGAGCGACGACGGCACGATCACCGGCGGGATGCTGCGCGGCATCGAGACCGGATGGTTCATGGGCGAGATCGCCGACGCCGCCTTCGAGTATCAGAAGAAGCTCGAGAAGGGCGACAAGCGGATCGTCGGCGTGAACGTCAACGCCGAGCCCGACGAGGCCGACCTCGAGATCCTGCGGATCTCCAAGGAGGTCGAACGGGCGCAAGGGCAGCGCCTCGCCGAGTTCCGCGCCCGCCGTGATCCCGACCGCGCCGCGGCGGCCATGGAGGCCCTCAAGGCCGCCTGCGCGACCGACGCGAACCTCATCCCCCCGATCATGGACGCCGTACGCGCCGACGCCACGCTCGGCGAGATCTGCGGGGCGATGAAGGAGGTCTTCGGCACCTACCGCGAGCCGCCGGTCATCTGACCCGCACGCAGCGACGACCCGACCCCGGGGGGGACCCGCCCGCACCGGCACTACCCTCCCTGGCGGTGGTGGAGTGGCTGCGGGGGCCTCTAGCCCCACGGATCTGCACCAGCGGGGCCGGGTCAGACGAAGGGGCGGTCGGGGAGCGTGATGCGCCGGGGGATGCGCGCGGGGTCGAGGTCGGCACCGGCCGCGCGCAGGGCCCGCATGATGGTGGCGGCGACCTCGACAGGCCGGTGGACGACGTCTTCCCACGTGAACCTTCGTGGGTCGTATCGCGCATCGCGGAGTCGGTTGAAACGTCGGGCATCGTCCCGGCGTTGTCGCGGCGAGGTGTGAAAGCGCAGGCCCTCCTTCTCGCTGATGACCCTCCACTGCGTCCACAGCGCGTCGACGATGCCGATGGTCCCGAATTGGTCGCGCAGCTTCACGTTCCACTCGGGCGCGGGCAGGGTCGCCGCACGGTAGACGTGCGCTGCGGCGCGCTCGAGCCAGGAGCGGAAGACGGACGCCGCGCGGGGGTGGGTGGCGTCGCGCAGCACCGCGATGACGGCCCGCCCGTCCGCGAGCGCCGCGGCCCGGCGGTGGAGCCACCGCGGATTGGCGCCGGCGGCCACCGCGTCGTCGAGGACGGCCAGGGTCTCCCAGAGGTCGGTGGGATCGGCGAGGTCGACGACGGTGCGGGCGAGGCTTGTGTAGCGCACGCCGCCGACCGTGACGATGTCCGCCGTCGGCAGATCGCGGGACTGATGCACGCTGATGCCCGCCGGACTTCGGCGGATGCCGTGCGGCACGGTCACCGTCGGCTTGGCGGGGACGGCGACGCGTCGGAGCCCGTGATGGCGCGCCGCGCTCGCATGGGAGATCACTGCGTGCGGCCAGCACGCGAGGAAGGCGGTCACCGCGGGATCCGGCTCGCCGGGCGCGACACGGAAGCGCCACACACCGAGACGAACACCAATGATCTCCCCCCGGGCACGCAGTGCCCTCAGCGCGTCGCGGGAGCAGCCACGTTGCAGCGCCTGCGTGGTGGCGAACTGACCGTCCTGGGTCGAGGCGAGGCCACGCAGGTCGTCGAGGCGTGCGGCGCGATTGCCCATCGTCCACGTGTAACCCGCCTGTGCAGGACGCGACAGCGCGGCCGGCGTGAAGCTGTGGATGAGCGGTTCGCGACACCCGTGGAGTCACGGCGCGCGCCGGCGGGCGCGGGTGGTGGAGCGCATGTGCGGGCGTAGAGGGCCCCGGATCCGCTCCGGCGGGGCGGGGCGGGGGTGGTGGAGCGCATGTGCGGGCGTAGAGGGCCCCGGATCCGCTCCGGCGGGCGCGGG
>SKPY01000309.1 GCA_007119305.1 Nitriliruptorales bacterium | reverse complement strand
CGGGTCACTGGTCCACCCTCCTGAGAGAGGACAGGAGTAGGGCATGGCAGGAGGAGGCCAGTTGCCCTGGATGAGGGAGAGGAATCACAGACCTGTAGTACCGGAGCGCGGCATGTTGCCACGCGGCATGATGCGCATCGGCTACGGTTCGGTGAGGGTCGGGGTGACGGCCAAGTCGGGTCGCCCTGCGAGGGCCAGCATGACACCGCCGCCCCCGGCCCTTACGGAGCTCGACACCGGCAACAGAGGGACGCGCCGCAGAGCGCCGGTCAGTGACCACCCTGGGCTGGCTCCGTTCACCCCCGTCGCCGCTTCCCCAGCTTCCCCGCGGTCTTCCCCAGCGTGCGCGCCGCCACGGCGCGCCTTGACAGGAGGTAGCACCGTGCTGTTCGCAGGGATCGACTGGGCGGCCACCGAGCATGCCGTGACCGTGCTCGACGCCGACACCGACCGCTGGCATCGCACCACCGTCAAACACACCGCCGAGGGCTTCGAGCTGCTCGTTGCCTGACTGCGCCGCTTCGGCGACCCAACCGAACTGCCGGTCGCGATCGAACGACCCGACGGCCGGCTCGTCGACCGGCTGCTCGAGGCCGGCCACCCGGTCGTGCCGGTCAAGACCAACGCCATCAAGGAATGGCGCGAAGCCGAGGTGCTGTCTGGCGCCAAGAGCGACCCCGGCGACGCCGACGTGATCGCCGACTACCTGCGGGTGCGCCACCGTAGTCTGCGTACCCTGGCGCCGTTCAGCGACGAGACCCGCGCCCTGCGCATGGTCGTGCGCACGCGCGACGACCTCGTGGCCCAGCGCGTCGCCGCGACCAACCAGCTGTCGGCGCTGCTCGACGCGTTCTGGCCGGGTGCCAAGGCCGTGTTCGCCGACGTCGAGTCGCCGATCGCGCTGGCGTTCCTTGTCCGCTACCCAACCCCCGCCTCGGCCGCCCGCCTGGGCGACAAGCGCATGGCCGCGTTCTGCACCAAGCACGGCTACAGCGGCCGGCGGTCCGCCGCCGCGCTGCTCAAACGCCTGCGCTCGGTCCCTGCTGGCGTCACCGCTCCCGCTCAGACCGAAGCCGGCCGCGACGCCGTGCTGGCCATGGTCAAGGTCCTCGAAGGCCTCAACGCCGCGATCAAAGACCTCGACCGCTCGGTCGTCGCCCACCTCGGTGAGCACCCGGACGGCGAGATCTTCACTTCCCTGCCACGGTCCGGTCGGATCAACGCGGCCCAGATGCTCGCCGAGTGGGGCGACTGCCGCGCAGCCTACGACAACCCCGAGGCCGTCGCTGCCCTCGCCGGCCAGACCCCCGTCACCAAGAAATCCGGTAAGCACAAGTCCATTTCGTTCCGCTGGGCCTGCAACAAGCGCTTCCGCAACGCCCTGGACACCTTCGCCGACAACAGCCGGCACGAAAGCCCCTGGGCCGCCCGCGTCTACAACGACGCCAGAGCACGCGGGCACGACCACCCCCACGCCATCCGCATCCTCGCCCGCGCCTGGATCCGCGTCATCTACCGCTGCTGGATCGACGGCGTCCCCTACAACGAGAGCCGACATGGCGCCGCCCAACGCCTCAAGGAAGCCTCCTTGGCGGCCTAGGGTTGACACAGAGGGTGTCATGCGAGGGCCTCGGCGAGCCGGCCGGCGAGGTCGTCGACGTCCCCCTCAGCGTGGTAGAGGCCGAGGCCGATGCGCAGGCGGCTGCCGCGGTAGTCGGTGACGACGCCGCGGTCGTGGAGGCGCCGGTAGGCGCGCTCGGCGTCGCCCACCCCGAAGCACAGGAAGTTGCCGCGGTCGGGCGTCCCGTCGGGCGGGACGAGCGTCGCCCGGCCCACGCCCGGCACGTCGAGGTGGTCCAGCCTGTCGAGCAGGCGGGCCTGGAGGCCGGCCACGTGCGCGTGGATCGCCGCCACGTCCCAGCCGGTCGCGTCGAGCCAGCGCTGCACCGCGTTGAAGCGGTACAGGCCGGTGGGGTCGAGCGTCGCGCCGAGGAACCGGCGGCCGTCGGGCGGGTAGGCCACCTGCTCGGCCCCGCCCCGGGTGAGCGTGCCGAAGCTCGCGAACCAGCCGGTGTCGACCGGCCGCGTCCCGTAGCCGGGCGGGCAGTGGCAGAACCCGCAGCTCTCGCCGGCCATCGCGTACTTGTAGCCGCCGCCGACGTAGAAGATCCGGTCGGCGAGCGTCCCGAGGTCGGTCGGCACGGCCATGAAGCTGTGGTAGCCGTCGACGACCACGTACGTGCCGGGGTCGGGCACCGCGGCCACGAGCGCGGGTAGGTCCGGGACCACGTAGCCGGAGTTGAACAGCACGTGGCTCAGGTAGACGAGGTCGTGGCCGCCACGGCCGGCGGCCTCGGCGAAGCGGGCGGTGAAGGACGCGAAGGGCTCGACCGCCACCCGCTCCACCTGCGCCCGCCCGGCTTCCTCGAGCCGGGCCGCCTGGCGCGCGAAGCTGTGGAACTCCCCGTCGGTGCTGAGGATGCGCGGCTGCGCGGGCAGGCAGGACAGGATCCGCCGCACGAACTCGTGGGTGTGCGGCCCGAACGCGACCGTGCTCGGGTCCGGCAGCGCCAGCCGCCGGGCGAGGTGCCGCTGCGCCTCGGGGAGCACCTCCCCGAACACGACGTCCCACTTGTCGTCGTGGTGCGCCGCCGCGTCGAGCCACGCCTGCTGGTGCGCCGCGAACGTGACGTCCGGCCAGGGGTGGTGGCTGTGCGCGGCAGCGTGCAGCCGCGTCGGCTCGCTGCCGAGGAAGCGTGAGAAGTGCGCCTTCACGCCTGCTCGGACGTCTGGTAGCTGAACTCCAGCTGGCGCGCCACCTCGGCCGGCAGCGCCGGCAGGCGGGAGCGGGGGATGAAGAACGTCGGCAGATCGAACAGGTCCTGGAAGATGCGGTGCCGACGCGCTGCGGCGTCGAGGTAGGCGTGCCCGCTCGTGCCACCGGTGCCGGTCTTGCCGCCGATCATGCGGTGCACGAGCAGCGCGTGCCGCTGCCGCCAGGCGGTGAAGCCCTCGTCGACGTCGACGAGGGCTGTGAGCAGGCGAAACGGCAGCTGGAACAGCGGTGCGTCGCGGTACAGCGAGATGAGCAGCGCCGCGAGGAACGCCCGGTGCGAGAACCGCCGCTGGCCCTTGCGGCGCAGCTCGGCGTAGCGCTCGGGGTCGAACAGCGTGGCGAAGGCCGCCTCGGTCTCGGCGAACGCGGCGAGCTGCGCCTCACGCTCGTCCGGCTCGAGGCTGGGGTGCTCGGCGATCGTGCGCCGCTCGCGGGCGAGCATGTCGTCGACGGCCGTGCGGTAGGCGGACCAGAAGTCGAAGTCGCCGAACGCGAGGAAGGGGGTCCGCTCGAGCCAGCGCTCGACATGGTCGGTGAGGGTGGGCTCCGCCTCGCTGGCCTCGAGCACCCGCACGTGCTCGGGCGACAGCACCGAGGTGTACGCCGCACCCTTGATCTTCAGCCGGTAGCGCGGCTGCAGGCCCAGGCGGTTCTCGATGAGGCGGAACTGCACGCTCTGGAACCCCGACGCGGGCACGAGGTGGTCGCGGAAGTCGAGGAAGTCGAGGGGGGTCATCGTCTCGAGCACGTCGATCTGGTCGATGAGCAGGCGCTGGATCTCGCCGATCCGGCGGAACCGGTCGACGACCCAGCCCATCTGCTGCTCGGGCACGACGTCGCGCCCCATGACGTCGAGCACCCCGTCGAGCTCGAACAGGATCTGCTTGAACCACAGCTCGAACGCCTGGTGGACGACGATGAACAGCATCTCGTCGTGGGCCGGCTCGCCGTGCTCGGCGCTCACGCGCTGCTGGCTGTCGAGCAGCTTGTCGAGGCCGAGATAGTCCCAGTAGTACAGCGGGTCAGCGGCCACCGGTCACCTGCCCCTTCTCGCCGGTGCGGGGGCCGCGTAGTGTACGCGTGGCGATCGTCACAAGGGTGTGAGATGACGTTCGAGCCGCCCGAGCAGCTCAACATCGCCGACTACTTCCTCACCGACCGGCTCGCGGAGGGCGCCGGCGAGCGGGTCGCCCTGCGGGTCGGGCCGCGCACCTGGACGTACGCCGAGGTGGATCGCCTCGCCCGGCGGTGGGCCAACGGCCTGGTGGGCAGCGGGGTGCGGCGCGAGGAGCGTGTCGTCGTGGCGCTGCCCGACGGCGTCGACTTCGTCGGCGCGTTCTTCGGGGTGCTCATGGCCGGCGCGGTCGTGGTGCTGGTGAACCCCGACCTGGCGGAGCCCAACCTCGCCGCAACCCAGGCCTACGTGCGCCCGTCGCGGACGGTGGTAGCACCCGAGGCCGTGGCACGGTTCGAGGCGGCCGCAGCCCGGGCGGGACGCGAGCCGCGCCTGCTCGTGACCGGCGACGACGGCGGCGCGCACCGCGCCCTCGGTGCGCTCGACCCCGACGACGCCTTCGTCACCGTCCGCACGCACCGCGACGAACCCGCCGTCTGGCTGTTCTCCGGCGGCACGACCGGCCAGCCCAAGGCGGTGGTGCAGCCGCACCGGTCCTTCGCGAACACGACCGAGTGCTATGCCAAGCAGGCGCTCGGCTACCGCGCCGACGACCGCACCCTGAGCGTGCCCAAGCTGTACTTCGGGTACGCGACCGGCTCGAACCTGCTGTTCCCGTTCGCGGTCGGCGCGAGCGCGGTGCTGTTCGCCGAGCCGCCCACCGCCGACGTGGTGTTCGCGCAGATCGCGCAGCACCGCCCCACCGTGCTCGTGAACGTCCCCAAGCTCATCCGCGACATGGTCGACCACCCCGAGGCCTCCGCCCGAGACCTGTCCTGCCTCCGGGTCGCGACGAGCGCCGGTGAGGCGCTGCCACCGGCGCTGCACCGGCGCTGGACCGACAGGTTCGGCACGGACCTGCTCGACGGGCTCGGCACCGCCGAGATGTGGCACATCTTCTGCTCGAACGTGCCGGGGGACGTGCGTCCGGGCACGCTCGGCCGGGCGGTGCCGGGCTTCGAGATCCGCGTGCGCGACGACGCCGGCCGCGACGTGGCCCCGGGCGACGTCGGGCGCCTGTGGGTCCGGGGGGGCTCGCGGGCGCTGGGCTACTGGCTGAACCTGCCGCAGACCGCCGAGGCGTTCCGCGGCGAGTGGTTCGCCGCCGGCGACATGGTGGCCATGGACGACGCCGGCTACGTCACCTACGTGGGCCGGGCCGACGACGCCCTCAAGGTGGGGGGCAAGTGGCTGCTGCCGGCCGAGGTGGAGGAGTGCCTCGCCGCGCACCCGCAGGTGGCGGCCTGCGCGGTCGCCGGGGTGCCCGACGACGCCGGGCTGACGAAGCCCGTGGCGTTCGTGGTGGCGGAGGGGGCGAGCGCGGAGCTCGAGGAGGCGTTGCGGGCCCACGCGCTCGCCAACCTCGACGCCTACAAGCACCCGCGCAGGATCGTGTGGGTGGACGAGCTGCCGCGCACGCACCTCGGCAAGGTCGACCGGGCCGCCCTGCGGCGCCTCGCCGAGCGCGGGTAGCGGCCCGCGCACGGGAACTCGGCGGTCTGCCGCGACCGTTACGCTGGCGAGCATGTCGGACCCCCACGACCCCCACAGCGACCCGCCCAGCGGCCACGGTGAGCCCCCCTACGGGCACACCGCCGACGCGCCGGGGCCAGCGGAGCCCGGCACCACGGCCGCCGACCCGCAGCCGCGGCGGCTGACGGGCCTCGCCCGCACCCTGCTCATCAGCGGCGCGGTCGTGCTGGCGTTCATCCTCGGGGCCTCGGTGACCACCCTCGTCACCCACGACGGGCCGCCGGCGGAACCCGTCGACAACCCCGCAAGCCAGCTCGAGGACCGGGTCGCGCCCACCCAGCAGGCCCCGCTGCCGGACGCCACGCTCGACGGCTTCGCCGACGGCGAGCCCGTCGAGCTCACCGCCTACCGCGGTGACCCGCTGGTGGTCAACTTCTGGGCGAGCTGGTGCGCACCGTGCGTCAGCGAGATGCCCGACCTCGAAGAGGTGGCCCGCGAGTACGCCGGCCGGGTGCCGGTCCTGGGGGTAAACGTGCAGGACGCGCCGGCCAACGCCGAGGCGTTCGTCGACGAGCTCGGGATCACCTACGACCTCGCCACCGACCCGCGCGGGGAGCTGTACGCCGAGGTGGACGCGTTCGGCATGCCGACCACGCTGTTCGTCGACGCCGAGGGCACGATCGTCTACCGGCACACGGGCATCATCGACGCCGACGGGCTGCGGGAGCTCATCGCCGAGCGCCTCGGGGTCG
>SKPY01000432.1 GCA_007119305.1 Nitriliruptorales bacterium | reverse complement strand
GCCCTGCCCGCTGCGGTGGCGGGCCTGCCGGTCGTGGCGCCGGGCCTGCCGGCTGTGCGGCGCGCAGCGCCAGGGTGGTCGCGCCGATGCGCACCCGCTGCCCGGGGGTCAACGTGACCGCGCCCTCGAGGGGCCGGCCGTCCACCGCGACGGGACTCCCGAGCGGCCAGACGCTGACCCGGCCATCGGGCTGCACGTCGACGGCCAGGTGACCGGGGGCGACGTGGAGGTCGCCGAGGACCACGTGCGCGTGGCCGGGCTCCGAACCGAGCGTCCCGCGACCTGGCGGCAGCGGCACCGTGCGACCGCGTTCCGGGCCCTCCTCGACGACGAACTCCACGGCCGGTCTGCGCTCCATCGTGGGATGGTAGGCGTGGAGCCGCCACGCCAAACGCGGACGTCTCGCGTGGCGCTCCCGGTCCCCGTCGTCCGGCCAGGGCGGGATTGGGGAGCGACGCAGTGGCCAACACTGAGTGCGACCAGAGGAGGTCCGGTGCTGGAGGTGCTCTTCGCGACCGTCGGGGGCCTTGCGGTCGGGCTGGCACTGGCCTCCCGCCCGCTGCGCAGCTGGCCGCTCACGGAGCCGCTCGCGGCCCTGCTGCTCGGCGTGGCACTGGGACCAAGCGTCCTCGGGCTCGTCGAGCTGCCCGCGCACGCCGAGGCCGAGACGCTGGGGCTCGTGGCCGAGCTCGTCCTCGCCGCGTCCCTGATGAGCGTCGCCTTGCGCTTCCCGCTGGAGACGCTGCGCGCACATCTCGTTCCTGTGGCGCTCCTGCTCACGGTCGGGATGGTGGGCATGGCCCTCGTCACGGCCGGTCTCGGTGTCGCCCTCGGCCTGCCGCTGGCCGCGGCCGTGCTGCTCGGGGCGGTCGTGGCTCCCACCGACCCGGTGCTGGCCTCGAGCATCGTCGCCGGTGCCCCCGCCCGGCGTGACCTGCCGTTGCGTCTGCGGGCCATCATCTCGCTGGAATCGGGTGCGAACGACGGGCTGGCGCTCGTCATCGTGCTGCTGGCGCTGGCCTTCACCCAAGGCGCGCCCGTGGGCGGCGCGGTGCTCCACGCCGTCAGCGAGGTGCTGGTGGCCGTCGTCGTCGGAGCCGCCCTCGGCTGGCTGTGCGGCCGTCTGGTGGTGCTGTCCGAACGTCACCGGGACATCGAGCACAGCGCGTTCCTTGCCTTGACGCTGTCGGTCACCGCCTGCACCTACGGGGTGGCCAAGCTGGTCGGCGGCTCCGCGGTCGTGGCCGTGTTCGCCGCCGGCATCGCGTACGCCCACGGGCTGTCGCAAGCCGAACGTGCAGAGGAGCAGGAGGTGCAGGAGGCCATCAACCAGTACCTCGTCCTGCCCGCCTTCACCCTGTTCGGGATCGCGCTGCCGTGGGCGGCGTGGGGCGCGCTCGGCTGGCGGGGCCCGGCGCTGGCGGTGGCGGTGCTCGTCCTGCGGCGCGTGCCGCTGCTGCTCGCCCTGGGCGGCCTGCTGCGCCTCAGCGGGCCCGAGCGGGTGTTCGCCGGATGGTTCGGCCCGATCGGGGTGGCGGCGCTGTTCTACCTGGCTGAGGCGCGGCTCCAGGGTGCACTCGACGCCTCGCTGTGGGCGCTCGGCACGTTGATCATCGCAGCGAGCACCCTCGCGCACGGGGTCACGGCAGCGCCGGGACGCAGGCTGCTCGCCCACCGGGAGCCGAGCACCTGACCGTGGAGCGCACAGCGCCGATAGCTCTCGGACAGGCTGGGTATGTCGTCATGGACTCGAGCAACGACACGAGGTGACCATGAACTGGCGTACCTTCGCACTGCGGCGCGTGCTCGGCCGGCTGCGCATCGGCCCGGACATCGTGCGGCACCTGTCCACGTTCCAGCGGCTGGGCGCGACCATCGACGCCACCCCCCCGACCGAGGTCCTACCGGTCGGTGCGCGGACCGTGCTGCGGGCGGTGCGCACCCGCGGGGCAGTCGACATCGCACCGGACTGGGTCTGGCCCCGCTGGCTGGTCGGGCAGCTCGACCCGGGCAGCCCCGCGTTCACCCCCCGGGGGCACCTGCCGGTGATCCACAACGTGACCCAGCGCAACTGGACCGCGGTCGGGAACCCCGGCTCGATGTGGGAGGCCATCGTCGACAGCAGCGGGCTCGTCACCACGGCGTTCGACGGGTGGTCGCTTGACTGGTGGGTCCGTGCCAGCGGTGACTGGCGCTATCCGAGCCGTGAGGCGGGCATCCGGCAGTCGCTGCTCGGCACGGCGCCCGTCGTGGTGACGAGCATGGACGTCGACGGTGGCGCGGTGCTGCACCGGGCGTACGCCGTGGAGAGCGTGCCCGAGATGGTCGTGGTCGAGGTCGAGAACGCCACTGCAGGGGTCGTCGAGATGGCGTTCGCGGTGCGGCCCTACAACCCCGAAGGGCTGGCGGTCATCGAGCGCCTGGCCGTGGACGGGCGTGCCGTGCGGGTGGACGACAAGGCGCTGGTGATGCTCCCGAGCCCACCCACCCGCGCAGCGCTGTCGTCCTTCCGGGACGGCGACTGCGCACACCAGCTCGACGACCACCTCGGATCCGCCCCCACCGAGGTCCGCTGCACCGCCGGTCTCGCGCAAGCAGCCTTCGTGTATCCGCTGCCGCCGGGTCAGCGGGCGCGGGCGCTCGTGCCGATCGCCGGCCGCGCGCCCAGGCCCCGGCTGCGGCTCCCATGGCGGCGGGCAACCCGTGCCCCTGTAGCCGACCCGGCGTTGATGCCCGACGCGGAGCAGGTCGCTGCGGAGTGGTCGCAGCGCATGGAGCGCGGCCTGCGGGTCGAGCTGCCCGACCGCCGCCTCCAGGAGGCGGTCGACGCCAACCGTGCGTACCTGCTGCTGCTGCACGATCCGGGCTCCATCACCGCCGGGCCCTCCTCCTACCACCGGTTCTGGTTCCGCGACGCGGCCTACCAGGTCGCCGCACTCGACCGCTGGGGGCTGCACGCGGAGGCGGCAGACGTGCTGCGCAGCTACCCCGGGCGCCAGCAGCCCGACGGGTTCTTCTACAGCCAGTGGCGGGAGTGGGACGCCAACGGCGCGGCGATCTGGACGATCGCCGAGCACCACCGCCTCACCCGCGACGACGCGCTGCTGGACGAGCTCAGCGCCAGCGTGGCCAGGGGGGCGCGGTGGCTTGCCAGCACGTGCGCCAACGACGCCGGCAAGACCCCGGAAGCACGCGGCCTGCTCCCGGCGGGGATCTCCGCTGAGCACTTCGGACCCTACGACTACTACTACTGGGACGACTTCTGGGGTTGGCGCGGACTGCTGGACGCTGCCGCAATCGCGCGCTGGGGCGGCGACGAAGCCGGCGCCGCAGCGGCCACAGAGGCGGCCGAGCGCCTGCGCGTCACGCTGTTCGCCGCGCTCGAGCGCAGCGCCGACCGGGTCGCTCGCCGGCTGATCACCGCCGGACCGGAGCGCGGCGTGGATGCAGGGATGGTCGGCGGCCTCGCGGCCTGCTGGCCCCTGGGGCTGCTCGCCCACGACGATCCCTGGATCACCGGGACGCTGGAGGCGATCCGCGAGCGCTTCACGATCGGGGAGGCGTTCTACCAGGGCATCGCCCACACCGGGCTCGGAACCTACCTGACCCTCCAGCTCGCGTTCGTCGAGCTGCTCGGGGGGGACCCGCGCGCCTGGCGCCGCCTCACGTGGCTGCTCGACGCCGCCACGCCCACCCACACCTGGCCGGAGGCCATCCACCCCCAGCTGCCCGGCGGCTGCATGGGCGACGGCCACCACGGCTGGATGGCGGCCGACCTGCTGAGCTTCGTGCGCACCCTGCTCGTGCGCGAGGACGGTGACGACGTCGCCCTGCTCTCGCTGCTCCCCCAGGAATGGCACGGCCAGCGCGTGGCCGTGCACGGGGCGCCCACGCACAACGGGCAGCTGACCTACGAGCTCGGCTGGGACGGCGACGAGGCGGTGCTGCGCTGGGAGCAGGCGCGCGCAGGGACGCGGCTGCGCGCACCGGGCCTCGACCCCTCCTGGTCGACCACGGAGCGCACCGGCGAGGTGCGCCTGCGTCCGGTCGAGTCGGCTGCAAAGTCGGCCTGAGGCCCCCTCAAGCGAGCACGCGCGCACCGTCCCTGCCCAGCGCCACGTCGGCGTCAGACCAGGCGTGAGAACCGCCGGTGCGCCCAGTAGCGGACGTAGCTGCCGAAGGCCGTCAGGATCATCGTCACCTTGGCGATCTTGCCCTGCAGGGGGTCGTCGAGTTTCTCCTCCTTCTGCCGGTGGAACATCCCCGTGCAGATGAAGGCCGCGACGCGCTCACCGAGCTCACCGGCACGGGCGTTGAGCGCCGCCTCGACGCGGTAGCCCGTCACGTCGTCGGATGCCAGCGACTCGAACAGCTCGCGGCGCAGCGCCCGCTCTCCGGTGAGGATCGGCAGCACGTGCAGGAACAGCATGTTCAGGGCTGGCCCGCGGTCGAACAGGCCACAGGCCATGACCGCCCCGCCGGCGCGGACCGTGCGGACCAGGCGATCGACGTGGTGGGGCCGCAGGCCGGTGAGGTCGCCGTCGAGGAAGACCACAACGTCAGCGTCGGTCGCCTGCACCCCGGTGATCATCGCCTCACCCTTGCCGGGCTTGCGCTCCACGAGCACCGTCGCGCCCTGCCGCGCCGCCTGCTCGCGCGTGTCGTCGGTGGAGTCGCCGTCGACCACGATGACGTCGTCGACGAGCGGCGAGGCGTGGGCGACAGCCACCACCTCGCCGACGGTGGCACCCTCGTTGCGAACGGGAATGATCGCGGTCGTGCGGCTCATAGGGTTCCCGTACCCAGCAAGCGACTGCGTGACGCCGCCACGGGGTAGATGCAGCCCGGCGCGAGGAGGTGCGATGAGCAGCGACACCCGGGCACGGCATCGCCTCGTCGTGCTGAGCAGCACAGCGCTCGTGCTCGCGATCATCGCCGCGCTGCTCATCCGGCCCTTCCACGAACCGGTCACCGAGGCCGTCCGTGAAGCCGGCCCTGCGGCGCCCCTGGCGTTCGTGGCGTTCTACGTCGTCCTCACCCTCCTGCTCGTGCCGGGCTCGGTCCTGACCGTCGCCGGCGGGGTGTTGTTCGGTCCCCTCTACGGCGCGGCGCTGGCCGTCGTCGGGGGGATCTTCGGCTCGACCCTTGCGTTCGTCGTCGGGCGCTACCTCGCCCGCCAGCAGGTAGTCCAGCTCGGCGGCAGGCGCACGCAGATGGTCGACCGCTGGCTGGCGCAGCGGGGGATCCTGGCCATCGCCATCGTGCGCATCGTGCCTGGCGTGCCGTACAGCCTGCTCAACTACACGGCGGGCGTCACCGGCATCTCCACCCGCGACTACGTCCTGGGCTCGGCGCTCGGCCTCGTGCCCGGGGCGGTCGCCTACGCGATGCTCGGCGGCAGCCTCCACGATCCCCTCTCCCTCGAGTTCGCTGGCGCGATCGGACTCGTCATCGCCGTGCTGGCCACGGGCGCCTACCTCAACCGCCGCATCGGACCCCAGGAAGCCCACGAGCCGTCGGCGTAGACGCCGCGTCCGCGGGCGGGTCGGTCAGACGTCCGTGCGCAAGGCGGTGGCCTCGAAGTCCGCGCCGGCCGCCGCGTAGGCGGCGACGAGATGCATGACCGCCTCGTGGGCGGCGGTCTCGAGGTCTGGCCCTTCGGCGCTCGTGCGCCAGAACCCCTGAGCGAGATGCCAGCGGGCACCGCCCATGGTCACCTCAGGCTTGCGGAACAGGCGCCGCGGGGTCTGCGCTTGCAGCAGCGGCTCGGCGAGGTGCGCCTCGACGGCATGGCGCTGACCACTCTCCCCCGGGGTAGCCTGCCCGGCCACCAGTCGCCAGGCGATCC
Organism: Nitriliruptorales bacterium; assembly: GCA_007119305.1. Lineage (GTDB taxonomy): Bacteria > Actinomycetota > Nitriliruptoria > Euzebyales > Egibacteraceae > SKPY01. Next base: position 13,893 of record SKPY01000432.1, on the reverse strand, counting down.
GGCCGTCCTCGGCGAGGCCTTCGACCAGGGCACCGGGGCCGTGTCTGCGCTGACGGTCGACGAGGGCCGTCACGACCCGAGCCGCGTCGTCCACCGTGTCGGGCGCCAGGCTGTAGGGCTCCTGCGGTCCCGGTGGCCCGAGCACGGTCATGCGGGCCGCCTCCGCGTCGGCGATCTCGGACTCCTCGAGGTCCACGGGCGGGCGCACCTCGACCCGGCAGCGCTCGAGCGTCGCACCGAAGGCCTCCAGCGCGTCCACGGCACCGAGCACCGCGTCGCCGGCGATCGCGGTGGGCGGCTGGTTGGCGTGCACGAACCCGCGCGTCCACACGCGCTCGTGTCCCCCGCCGGGCGGATGCCGCGTGGCCTGCTCCCAACCGACCGGCAGGCCGCGCTCGGGCTGTCCGAGCGCGCCCGGGTACACGTCGACGACCACGCTGGCCGGACGGTCGCGGTCGCCCGGTTCCAGCCAGAACGTGAGGACCTGTCCCGCCGCGCCGTACCACAGCCCGACCTCGGTGACGGGGCCGCCGACGAGCCCGTCGGCGAGCAGCGCCGCGAGCTCGACGGGTTCAGCCAGCTCCCCGAGCTCCGGCGGGTCGCCCGCGGCTGTCACCCGGGCCACGGCGTCGGCGGCGAAGCGGCCGACGGGCTCGGCGGTCCCCTCCGGGTCGAACAGGAACAGGGCCACCCCCGTCCGCTCCGCCCAGGCGATCGCCTCGTCGGTGAACCCCCCGATGCTGAAGACCGCACCGATCTTGCCGTCCACGGCGGCCTGGCCCGCCAGCTGCTGCACGCGCGCCAGGCCGGTCTGCGCGGCGCCCGGGTCGACATGGGCGACCACATGGCCGCCGACGAGGCTCACCAGCGCCTCAGCCCCCGGGTCGATGATCCATGTGTCGCCGTGGCCGAGCTCGCGCAGGCGCTGCTGGGCGGCCTCGAGGACGTCGCGCACGGTCTCGAACCGCTCTTCCGGCACATGCTCCACAGGCGACGCTCCGTGGCTCGTCGGTTCCGCGGCGGCCAGCCAGCCGCGCTGCGCCCGGCAGCCTACCCGCCCTCCGGGGGCCTGGCGCTGGCGTGCAGCCGCGGCGGGCCGAACCCGTGCGGCAGCAGGTCGGTCGACAGCACGTAGCGGGCCGCCGCTCCGGTCGCGCCGGCAGCGATGACGAGCACGTCGGGGGCGAACTCGTAGAGCGTCTGCCTGCAGACCCCACACGGCGTGCAGGGGCCGTCGCCGTCACCGACGACGGCGATCGCCACGAACTCGCGCGCCCCGGCGATGACGGCCTGGGGTAGCGCGGTCCGCTCGGCGCAGATCGAGGGCGAGTAGGCGGCGTTCTCCACGTTCGCGCCGGTGAACACCCGGCCGTCGGCAGCGAGGAGCGCGGCCCCGACCCGGAAGCCCGAGTAGGGCACGTACGCGTGCTGCTGGGCCGCGCGGGCGTCGGCGAGCAGGGCGGCCTCGGTGGCAGCGTCGAGCAGGGGCTCTCCTGGGGGCACCGGCAGGCCCTTTCTGGTCGCGAGGGCGGGGTCGCCAGCGTAGCGGTCCCGCCAGCCGAGCCGGCAACGCTAGGCGTGCTCGGTCTCCGGTCCCGGCACCGGCTCGAGCCGGTCGACCGTGACGGTGGCGATCCGGCGGCCTTCGAGCCGCTCCGCGGTCAGCCGCAGGCCGGCCACCTCGACCTGCTCCCCCGGCGTCGGCACGTGGCCGAGAAGGCCGAACAGCAGGCCGCCCACGGTGTCCCACTCCTCGTCCGGCAGCTCGCAGGCGAGCAGCGCGCCGAGCTCGTCGACGGGCAGGCGCGCGTCGACGCGCAGCCCGCCGTCGTCGATCTGCTCGACGAGGGGGGCCTCCTGGTCGTACTCGTCGACGATCTCACCGACGATCTCCTCGAGGATGTCCTCGATCGTGACGAGCCCCGCAGTCGCCCCGTACTCGTCCACGACGATCGCGAGGTGGACCTTCTCCGCCTGCAGCTCGCGGAGCAGCTCGTCGACGCGCTTGAGCTCCGGGACGAAGTAGGGCGGGCGCAGCAGATCGTCCCAGGCGCCCGCGGCGTCGCCGTCGCCGACATGGAGGCGGCGTAGGACGTCCTTGGCGTAGATGAGGCCCACGATCTTGTCGCGCTCCTCGGCGTAGACGGGCACGCGGGAGTGTCCGGCCTCGAGGATCGTGTCGAGCACGGTCCGCAGAGGGTCGTCACGGCTGACGACGACCATGTCCGGGCGGGGCACCATGATCTCGCGCACGACCGTGTCACCGAGCTCGAAGATCGAATGGATCATCTCCCGTTCGGACTCCTCGATGACCTCGTCGCTCTCGGCGACGTCGATCATGTCGCGCAGCTCCTCCTCGGTGACGAACGGGCCCTGCGACAACCCCTTGCCGGGGGCCAGGACGTTGCCGGCTTTGATCAGCAGGCTCGCGAGGGGCCACAGCGGCCGGGCGACCCAGACCACCCACGGTGCAGTCCAGCGGGCTACGTCCTCGCTGCGCTGGAGCGCAAGCGTCTTCGGTGCGACCTCCGCCGCGACGAACAGCACCGCCGAGGCCGCCACCGCCGTGACCGCCACCGCCGGCCACGTCCCGAGGTGGGCGACCGCGACACCGGTGGCGAGCGCCACCCCGGTGACCTCCACGGCGAGGACGAGCAGCGCCAGGATGTTCAGCGTGCGTGCGGGGTCGCGCATGAGCGTGGCGACGTGCCGGCCACCGCGGCGGGCCTCCTCCGCGAGCTTCTCGGCCCGGTTCAGGGTCATCCGCGACAGCGCGGTCTGCGCGGCGCCGAACACGCCTGCAGCGAGCACGCAGACCGCGACCGCGGCGAGCGCCCAGAGCTCAGCCCGGGTCATCGTTCCGCCTCCGCGAACGACGCGAGCAACCGGTCGGTCAGCGCGAACATCGCGGCCCGCTCCTCAGGCTCGGCGTGGTCGTGGCCGAGCAGGTGGAGGATGCCGTGGACGAGCAGCAGCTCGAGCTCCTCCTCGGGGCTCTTGCCGTGCTCGGGTGCCTGGCGCCGCGCGACCGCAGGGCACAGCACGACATCACCGATGATCGCCGGCTCGCCCGGCTGCGTCTCACCCGGCAGGTCGAGCGGGAACGCGAGCACGTCGGTCGCGCCGCGTGCCCCCATGTGGCGCTCGTTGAGCTCGGCGATCGCGGCGCGCTCGACGCACAGCACGTTGAGCTCCATCGCGTCGGGCACGCGCTCGGTGGCGAGCACGTGCTCGGCGAGCCGGCGCAACCGCTCCAGATCGACGGCGTGGGTCTGCTCGTCGGCGAGGAAGACCGCCATCAGCATCCTCCTCGCGGCGCGCCGGTATGTCGGGGCGGCCGGCTACAGCCCTCGTCCACCGTGTCCTTCCTCGTCTGCCTCGCGCTCGTCGAAAATCCGGTAGGCCTCCACGATCTCCTGCACGATGCGGTGGCGCACGACGTCGCGCCCGGTCAGCTCGCAGAACGCGACGCCCTCGATCCCGCTGAGGATCTCCTGGACCACCCGCAGCCCGCTGTGGCGTCCCTGCGGCAGGTCCACCTGCGTCACGTCGCCGGTCACGACGACCTTCGAGCCGAAGCCGAGCCGCGTCAGGAACATCTTCATCTGCTCGGGCGTGGTGTTCTGCGCCTCGTCGAGCACGATGAAGCTGTCGTTCAGCGTGCGCCCGCGCATGTACGCGAGCGGGGCGACCTCGATCGTGCCCCGCTCCAGGTAGGTCGTGATCGCCTCGGCGTCCATCATGTCGTAGAGGGCGTCGAACAGCGGACGCAGGTACGGGTCGATCTTCTCGTACAGCGTGCCCGGCAGGTAGCCGAGCCGCTCGCCGGCCTCCACTGCGGGGCGGGTGAGGATGATCCGGTTCACGTCCTTGCGCTTCAGGGCGAGCACCGCCATCGCCATGGCGAGGTAGGTCTTGCCGGTGCCGGCCGGGCCGATGCAGAACGTCAGGGTGTTCGTCCGGATGGCGTCGAGGTAGGTCTTCTGACCGACGGTCTTCGCCCGGATGGCCCGGCCCCGGTGGGTGAGGGCCTCGTCGGACAGGACCTCGGACGGGCTCGGGTGCTCGGCGTCCTTGACGATCCCGATCGTCTCGCTGACCGCGGCGCGGTCGAGGTCCTGGCCGGCGTCGAGCATCTTGACGAGCTCGGCGAACAGGTGCGTGACCTTGCTCGCCTCCCGCTCCTCGCCCGACACGGTGATCTCGTTGCCGCGCACGAAGATGTCCACGGCGAAAGCGCCCTCGACGAGCCGGAGGAGCTCATCGCGGGTGCCGAGCACCGACACCATCGCGTGGTGGGCCGGGATCGTGGTCTTGACGTTGACAGTCGTCTCGGTGCGCGTGGGACTCAAACGCTCGCTCGGACTCCGGTTCGGCTGCGCTGCTGGCCCCGGCGGCACGGCCGGGTGCCAAGGTCGATGTTACCGTGCCGGGCCGGATCCCGGCCGGTGGCGTGCAGCGGCTACCGCAGCGGCCAGTCCGCTTCTGCGTAGGGATCACGAGGGGCCGGCTCGCGGCGGCCGAGGTGGTCGGCGAGGTCGTCGGGCACGTCGACGGGCAGGCGCAGCAGCGCGCCGCCTAGCGCCTTGCCGAGGTTGTCGGCCCGCAGGCTCGCCGGGCCGCCACCACCGAGCGCGCCCCGCATGACGACGTTGAGCGCGAGGACGTTCGCCACCGGGTGGACGCTGATCTCACCGGTGACGAAGGCGCCCATGAGCTCGCGCACCCGCGCGGGCGTGATCTGCTCCGCGAGGACGTCGTAGGTTGCGCGATCGGGGGCGAACAGCGCGACGTTGGCGCTGTCACCCTTGTCGCCGGAGCGGGCGAATGCGACCTGGGCGAGACGCAGCGTTGCCACGGGACAGCACCTCCATGACGGTCGGTTCAGACCTCCTCGACGTGCACGCCGACGTCCGGATCCACCGCCGCCGCGTCGACGAGGCCGGTGTGCAGTGCGAGCTGCGTGCTCGGCCGCGGCCGCGCCCGGTTCGCGGGGGTCAACCCGGGCGGCGGTGCCGACAGGCCGAGCGGCACGATGTGCCGGGCCACCTGCGCGCAGGTGTCGGAGTCCGCGCAGCGCCAGGCGAGACGCAGCACGACCTCGGCGAGGTCCGACTGCCCCGCGGGGTGCAGGGGCACCGCCGGACCGTGCAGCGCGTTCACGCCGAACAGCTCGACGTGCCAGTCGTCCACCGCGAGCCCGGCGACCGCGACTCGCTTGCGGGCGATGTCGGCCGCGGCCCGGGCCTTCGCCTCGGCGTCGGGCCAGCCGAACGCGATCGACGCCTCGGCGGCGTAGCCGTCGGCGGTGGCACCCACCACCTTGTAGGAGCCGGTGCGCGGCGCACCCGAGGCCCCGGAGACGCGCACGCGGTCAGCACCGAGGTCAGCGAGCGTGAGCGTGGTCATGTCGACGACGACGTCGGGGGTGAGGTAGGCGGCGGGATCGTGGACCTCGTAGAGCAGCTGCTGGCGGACGGTGTCGAAGTCGACGCGTCCGCCGGCGTCCGCGGGCTTGAAGATCTCCGCCGTGCCGTCGGACGCCACATCGGCGAGCGGGAAGGCGAAGCGCCATGGGTCTGGCACGTCCCACCAGCGCCCGGCGTGGTTGCCGCCGGTGACCTGGCCCGAGCACTCCAGCAGATGACCGACGACCGTGCCGGCGGCCAGCCGGTCCCAGTCGTCCCACGACCAGCCGTGCTCGTGCACGAGCGGGGCCAGGAACAGCGCGGCGTCGGCGACCCGGCCGGTGATCACGAGGTCGGCGCCTGCCTCAAGCGCCGCGACGACCGGACGCGCTCCGAGGTAGGCGTTGGCGAACAGCAGCGCGTCCGCATCCGGAAACCCCGCCGGCAGGATCTCCGGACGGCCGCGGAGGTCGTCGCCGAGCACGGTCGCCACGGTGAACCCGCTGAAGCCGAACCGGTCGGCTGCCTGGCTGACCATCCTCGCCGCCGCGACCGGGTTGATGCCGCCGGCGTTCGTGATGACCTTCGTGCGCCCGGCGAGCACCGCCGGCATCAGCTCGAGCAGGTAGAGGGGCAGGTCGCGCGTGTAGCCGAGGCTCTCGTCGCGTGCGCGGTCCTTCGCGAGGACCGACAGCGTGAGCTCGGCGAGCGCCTCGAGACAGACGTACGCGGGCTCTTCGGCGAGGACGTCGGCGAGTGGCCCCGGCGCGTCGCCGTAGAAGCCCTGGCCGCCCGCGATGCGCACGGTGCTCACGACGCCTGCCCGGGCCTGCTGCCGCCGTGCCGGGTCATGCGAGGGCCGTGCTGCGCGGGTAGGCGATGCTCGGATCGGTCAGCACGTTCACAAGGTAGGGCACCCCCGCGGCGAAGGCGCGCTCGAGGGCGGGCGCGAGCTCGTCGGGCCGCTCGACGGTCTCGCCTGCCCCGCCCAGCGCGGCGACGACCTCGTCGTAGCGCAGGCCGGGCTGGAGGTCCGCGGCGCAGTCCCAGCCGTCGTAGAGCTCGCGCATCGGAAACTTCTCCAGCGCCCAGATGCCGTTGTTGCCCACGATCATGACCACCGGCAGGTCGTGGCGGGCGAGCGTCTCGGCGTCCATCAGCCCGAACCCCGCTGCACCGTCGCCGAGCAGGGTCACCACCTGCGCGTCGGGGCGTGCGAGCCGGCCTGCGATCGCGTAGCCCATGCCCGTGCCGAGACAGCCGTAGGGGCCGGGGTCGAGCCAGCAGCCGGGGGTGTAGCTGTCGATGTACTTGCCGGCGAAGGAGACGAAGTCACCGCCGTCGCCGATGACGACCGCGTCGCGCTCGAGGATGCGCCGCAGCTCCCCGTAGACCCGGGCGGGATGGATCCGCTCCCCGCCCGCCTCGAGCAGCTCGGTCTCCTGCGCGCGCCGGGCCTGCTCGGTGTCCCGCAGGTCGGCCACCCAGGCCTTGCGGGCCGCGCCCGGTCCGCCGGCCGCGGCGAGGCCTTCGAGCACCGTCGCCAGGTCGCCGGCGACGCTGAGCGCAACGTCGGCCGGATGCCCGGTGCCGGGCAAGGCCTCGGGATGGTCGACGACGTGGATCACGCGGGCCTCGCCGAAGCGACCGAAGCCGAGGCGGAAGTCCAGTGGCGTGCCGACGACGACGACCAGATCGGCGCGCTTGAACGCGGCGCCGCGGGCGCGGGAGAACGCGAGCTCGTGATCGGCCGGCAGGCAGCCGCGGCCCATCCCGTTGGCGATCACCGGCACGTGCGCACTCTCGGCGAGCGCGCGCAGCGCCGGCTCCGCGGCGCCGAACCACACGTCGGTCCCTGCGACCACGACCGGACGCTCGGCTCGGCTCAGGGCGTCCGCGGCCGCAGCCACGAGATCAGGGTCGGGCCGCACCGCCTGCGGCTCTGCCCAGGCTGGCACGCTGTCCTCGGGGGCGGGCGCGTAGATCACGTCCAGGGGGATGTCGACGAACGTCGGGCCCCGGTGCGGGCTTGCGGCGGCCCTGAGCGCCGTGGCCACGTCACCGGCCACGTCGGCGGGAGCGTCGGACGTCGCCGCGTGCTTGGTGAGCGGTGCCATGAAGGCGACGTGGTCGATCTCCTGGAGGCTGCCCGCCCCCCAGGTGGACTGGGGTGCCCGGCCACCGAGCGCCAGCACCGGCGCGCCGGAGAACCGCGCCCCCGCCACGGCGCTGACCGCGTTCGTGACGCCCGGGCCGGCGGTCAGGGCGGCCACCTGCGGCCTGCGGGTCAGCTTGGCGAGGCCCTCGGCGGCGAACGTCGCCGCCTGCTCGTGACGCGTGTCGACGAGCCTGACCTGCTCGTGCCGGCAGCCGTCGTAGAGGGGGAAGATGTGCCCGCCCGACAGGGTGAACAGATGCTCGACCCCCGCGCGCTTGAGCGCCCGGACCGCAAGGTGCCCGCTGGACGTCTCGCCCATGCCTTCGCTCCTCGAACTGGCTGCGGGGCGAGCCTAGCCGATCGGTGTGCGCCGCCTCGAACCTGCGGTAACGGCTCCGGTGCGGCATGGTAGTGCGGTGTCCGTCCGTCCGGGTTAGCTGCGCCGGGCGCCGGGAACGTGTGCCAGACCACAGCCCACCCATGCCCCCGACCCGAGGACCCCCCCGGCCTCCCCATGGACATCGACGACCTGCCGCCCAGAAGCTCAGGGCGGCGCCACCGGCGCCGCCCACTCCAGTCCCAGCGCCGCCCCGGCCGGACGCGCCGGCGCGTCGAGTGGGTGCTCGCCGCGCTCGTGGTCGCCGCCGCGCTGGCCACGCCGATCATCAGCACGGAGCCGACGCACACCGCCAGCATCGACCGCGCCAACCTCGAGCTGGCCGCGGCGATCGCCTCGCACGAGCAGGCGACCGAGCGCTGGCACGAGGCGTCGCGCAGCGCGCGCGAGCTCGCCGAGGAGCACCGCCGCATCGCGGAGGCACGCGACCACGCCGCGCGCAGGTTCCACGACGCCGCGATCAACGCCGCCGCGGACCGCACCAGCGTGCGGCTGTCCGACGGTCTGCCGCAGGCGACCGCCACGCCCGACGAGGTCGTCGCCCACCGCGACACCTACCGGTCGTTGCAGCTGCGGGCGGAGCGCATCGACGAGCACCATCGCCAGGAGCTCGACCGGTCCTCGAACGAGCGCGACCGCCACGGGCAGGCGGTGCTGCTCGCCGCGCGGACCGAACAGCAGGCCCAACAGGTTGAGTCCCGCATCGAGCAGGCGAGCCGGACGCACCTGGCCCTCGAGCAGGTCCGCACGCTCGCGAACCCCCCGGAGTCGCACCCCGAGCCGCCGTTCATGTGGCCGGCCGACGGCGTGGTGGCGTCGGGCTACGGGCTCCGGGCGATCCCCGACTTCGGGCGCATGCACCCCGGCATCGACATCGCGAACCTGCCGGGCACGCCGATCCGTGCGGCAGCAGCCGGCGAGGTCGTCGCGGTGCGCCACCACTCGGGCCTCGGCAACGCCATCGTCATCGACCACGGCGAGCAGCCCCAGCACCCCGGCCGCTGGACGACGGTCTACAGCCACCTCGACGCGATGGCGGTCACCCGTGGTCAGCAGGTCCGCGCCGGCGAGAAGATCGGCAGCCTGGGCAACAGCGGTGAGATGTCGACGGGGCCGCACCTGCACTTCGAGGTGCGCATCGAGAACCAGCCCGTCGACCCACGCCGCTGGCTCGGCTCGCGCTCGGTCGACGACGCGCAGCTGGCCCGGGAGCGCTGAGGGCCGGCCGACGCGGCACGCACGCGCCCCGTCCGCCGCTTCGACCCACTAGGCTGCAGGCCTCGAGGAAGGGAGGCGCCATGGCGACGTCGGCGCTGCGCATCTGCCCGCTGTGCGAGGCCACCTGCGGGCTCACGCTCACCCTGGACGGCGAGCGGGTGACCCGCGTGCGGGGCGACGACCGGGACGTGTTCAGCCGTGGCTACCTGTGCCCCAAGGGGGTCGCGCTGGCCGACCTCCACCACGATCCCGACCGGTTGTCCGCACCGCTCGTGCGGCAAGCCGACGGTTCGCACGCGGCGGTCAGCTGGGACGAGGCGTTCGCCACGGTCGAGCGCCTGCTCGGCCCGCTGCTGGACGGCGACCGGGACCGCATCGGCGTCTATGCCGGCAACCCCAACGTGCACACCCTGGCGGGCCAGCTGCTCCTGCCGGCCTTCACCAGGATGCTCGGGACCCGCGCGGTGTTCACCGCGAGCACGATGGACCAGATGCCGAAGCACGTGTCGGCGGCGCTGATGTTCGGTGACAAGCTGTCCATCCCGGTGCCGGACGTCGACCGGACCGACTACCTGCTCATGCTCGGCGCCAACCCGCTCGCCTCCAACGGCAGCCTGTGGACCGCCCCCGACCTGCCGGGCCGGCTGCGCGCGCTGCGGGAGCGGGGGGGCCGACTCGTGGTGGCCGATCCGCGCCGCAGCGAGACGGCCGCGAAGGCGGATCGCCATGTGCAGATGCGCCCGGGCACCGATGCCCTGTGGCTTGCGGCCCTCGTCAACGTGCTCTGCAGCGCAGGCCGCGCAGACCTCGGACGTCTCGGCGCTGCCACCGAGGGGTTCGCCGAGGTGGAACGCGCCGTCGCGCCCTTCACCCCCGAGCGGGTGGCCCCCGCCACCGGCGTCGCCGCGGCCACCACCGCCGCGGTGGCCCGCGACCTCGCGGACGCCGAGCGCGCCTGCGTGTACGGGCGCATCGGCACGCATGCTGCGCGCTTCGGCACGCTCGCAAGCTGGCTCGTGGACGTGCTCAACGCCGTCACGGGCAACCTCGACGAGCCCGGTGGGGCGTTGTTCCCCCTGGCCCCCGCCGGACAGCGCAACGCCCGCGCGAGCGGCAAGCCCGGCCGCGCGACACAGCTGGGTCGCTGGCATTCGAGCGTCCGCGGCATGCCGGAGGTCCTCGGCGAGCTGCCGGTCGCGTGCCTCGCCGACGAGCTCGCCGGGGGCGGCATCGCCGCCCTGATCACCATCGCGGGCAACCCGGCGCTGTCCGCGCCGAACGCGGGCGCGCTCGCGCGCGCGCTGGCCGACGCCGAGGTGCTCATCAGTGTCGACCCCTACCTGAACGAGACCACCCGGCACGCCCATGTCGTCCTGCCGCCCCCCTCGCCGCTGCACAGCGGGCACTACGACCTCGCGTTCACCCAGCTGGCGGTCCGCAACGTCGCCCGCTGGACGCCGCCGACGCTGCCGCTGCCGGAGGGGCTCGCCTCGGAGTGGGAGATCATGCTGCGCCTCACGGCGATCGCCGCGGGCCAGGGCGCCGAGGCCCACCTGGGGGCGGTCGAGGACGCCATCGCCAGCGCGCTGATCGAGCGGGAGGTGCGCACCGACGGCTCGCCGTACGCCGGGCACGACCCGGCCGCGGTGCTGGCCGCGCTGGCCCCACGCCGCGGTGCTGAGCGGCTCCTGGACTTCCTGCTGCGCGCGGGCCCCTACGGTGCGGGCCCGGACGGTGACGACGGGCTCACGCTCGACGCGCTCGAGGCCGCACCGCACGGCATCGACCTCGGCCCGCTGGAATCCCGGCTGCCCGGCCTGCTGCGCACCGCCAGCGGGCGCGTCGAGCTCGCCCCGGCACCGATCCTCGACGACGTGCCGCGGCTGCGCGCCGCACTCGACGAGCCCTGGGACGACGGGCTCGTGCTGGTCGGTCGACGACAGCTGCGCAGCAACAACTCATGGATGCACAACCTCGCCCCCCTGGTCGGGGGCGCGAACCGCTGCACGCTGCACGTGCACCCCCACGACGCCGCACGCCTCGGCCTGCGCGACAGCGGGCGCGCGACCGCCACGTCGGCGGCGGGCAAGGTCGAGGTCGACGTCGAGGTGACCGACGCGATCCGGCCCGGCGTGGTGAGCCTCCCGCACGGCTGGGGGCACGACGGCGACGGCACCCGCCTCACGGTGGCGGCCCGCAGCCCGGGCGTCAACAGCAACCTGCTCACCCCCGGGGCGGTCGATCCCCTGTCGGGCAACGCGGTGCTGAACGGCATCGCGGTGGAGGTCGCACCGGCTGGCTGAGCAGCGCGGTGAACCCCGCATGGGGCGGGTCGGTGCAGCCGGTCCGGGTGGCGCGGCCTGCACCGGTGGGGCAGCGGGCGCGGGCGGCCACTGGTCTCCGCTGGCCGCTCGGACCTACGGTGGTCACGAAGAAGGAGACGACGCCGTGCCGCGCAAGGCCGCCGGACTGCACACCTGGCGTGACCGCCAGGTCGTCAGCGCGGCTGCGCTCGCGTTGAGCGCGGGGTTCGCCGCGTACGCGGTGACCGCGGTGCTCGGGGACGTCAGCGCAGCGTTCGGCGAGGACCCCAACGGAGACTTCGCCGTCGACGTCGGCATGGCCACCACCCGGCTCGGCATCGGCCTGGCGCTCATCCGCCTTGCGTCGCTCGCGAGCCTGCCGGCTGCGGGGCTCGCCGACCGGCTTGGGCGCCGGCGGGTGCTGGTCGGATGCGCGGCTGTAGGGCTCGCGGTGACCGGCGTTGGAGGGCTGGCGCCCGGCTGGTGGTGGTTCGTCGCGATCATCGCGGTCGCCCGCCCGCTGCTCACAGCGACGAACGCGGTCGCCGTGGTCGTGGCGGCCGAGGAGACGGGCAGCGCGGACCGGGCCAAGGCGATCGCGCTGATCGGCGGTGCCTACGCGGTCGGGTCGGGCGCGGTCTCCATCGTGCGCGGACTGCTCGACGGGTTGGTCGGCTTCCGTGGGATCCTCGCGCTCGCGCTCGTGCTGCTCGCGGTGCTGCCGCTCGCGGCTCGCCACGTCGAGGAGACCCCGCGCTTCGCAGGCGGTGCCGGCGAGCGTCGCCGCCTGGGCGCCGTGCCGCGCCGTCACGTGCGCAACCTGGCCCTCGTGTGCACGCTGACAGCTGGGGCAGGCCTGGTGCTGGGGCCGGCCTGGACCTACGTGTTCGTCTACGGGGAGCGGGTGCTCGGCGCCTCACCGATGCACATGGCGCTGCTCGTCGCCAGCGCGGCGCCGGTCGGGCTGCTGGGCCTGCTCCTCGGACGTTTCGGTGCGGATCGGTTCGGCCGGCGCAAGACCGCCGGGTTCGCGATGGTGGCCCTCAGCCTGGCGGGCGCGGCCGCCTACAGCGGAGCGTTCGCCGTCTTCGCCGCCGGCTATCTCGCGACGATCATGGCCGGCGCGGCGTACACGCCCTCGGGCGGAGCGCTCGACACCGAGATCTTCCCGACGTCGGTGCGGGCGACGGCCGCCGGTTGGCTGGCGGCCGTCGGCGTGCTCGGTTCCGTCACGGGCCTTGCGGCCTTCGGGTGGCTCGCGGACAGCGCGGCCGGCTTCGGGCCCGCAGCCCAAATCCTGTTCCTGCCGGTGGCCGCACTCGCCGCCCTCTACGTCCTGCTGCCCGAGACACGGGGTCTCGAGCTCGAGGAGTCCGCGCCCGAGGGCTGAGCGCTCACCTCCCGCCCTCCCCAGCCGGTGAACGCGCTGAACGCACGCTCCTGCGGGCGCAGCAGGTGGTAGGCGAAGTGCCAGGTGCGCGCGACGTCGCGGGCAAGCCCAAGGCCAGCCTCGGGGTCGCGCGCCCGGAAGTCGACGTGGCGGAACAGCTCCACCGTGTGCAGGCGGACGCGGTCGAGGTCGCGCTCGAGCCGCAGCGCCTCGGCGTAGGGCACCGCCGGGTCGTCGGTCGAGTGCAGCGCGACGACGGGCACCGTGAGCCGATCCGCGACCGACGCGGGTGAGAAGCGCGCGAGCCGCTCCCGCACCTGCGCAGGCAGGCGTGCCGCGAGGGCATACGTCTGTCCGGGATCGTCGTTGGTGACGAACGCGTGGATCGCGCGGGCGTCAGGCGGCAGGCTGTGCGGGTCGCGCGCACCGGCGAGGGCCTCGCGCAGGGGCGCGACTGAGTCGGGGGCAGCCAGCTCGAGGGCGTAGAAGTGCAGGAACTCGATGGCGAGGGGGTGGACGTCCCAGGGGATGGCCTGTCCGTCGACGAGCGAGACCCCGGTGCTCAGCGCCTGCACGACGCCCACGAGGTCGTGGTAGGCGCCGAAGACGCCGACATGCGTCAGCCGGCCCTCGAGGCGGGGGTCCGCGGCGGCGACGAGCCCGAACGAGCCGCCGTAGCTGAAACCCACGAGGCTCACGCGTCCGCCTGCGCGTGGCCGCTCCGACAACGCCACGGCCGCGCGCACGATCCGCTCGAGGTCGTCGGTCGCGAAGCGCCGCTCGTACAGCTCGAGCGCGGGCACGAACAGCGTGCGACCGGCTCGTGCATAGGCTCGCGCCACCTGCACGACCCGCTCGTCAGCGAGACCGGCCCGGGTCGCGCCCGGCAGGAGCAGCACCGGGGGGCCGCCCCGGCGGGGGGCGTAGAGGTGGCCCGGGACCCCGCCGATCGCCGTCGGCGTACGGCTCACCTCTGCGGCGAACGGCCGCGGGGCCGGCAGCCCGAGGGCGTCGGCGGT
>SKPY01000001.1 GCA_007119305.1 Nitriliruptorales bacterium | reverse complement strand
GAGCGCGACGGCGAGGGCGAACAGGACCGGAAGCGGCGCGGTGACCACCACCGCGACGCCGAACGCGGTGGACGCCAGCGCGGTGGCCAGGCACGTGCGGCGCAGGCCGTCGGCGAGCTCACGGCGGTCGAGGCGGCGTCCGCGGAAGGGCGCGGCCAGCCCGGCGGACACGGTCATCACCCCGGCGAGCTGGGCGCCCACCGCCAGCGAGCCCGTGGCGTGCTGGCCTGCGAGCACGAGGCCGAGCAGCGCCATGGTGATCGGCAGCCGCCCGAGGAAACTCGCCAGCGTCCACCGCCGCCACGCTGGCTGCGTCGCCAGCCGCCGGATCTCCTGCCAGCCCACCCCCCTGCGCGATGTCGACTTGGTCACCCGCGCCAATCTGCCCTCTGCGGTGCAGCGCCGCTACGGGCGCCGGGCACCGCGGCGCGCAGGTCAGTCGTCGTCGGGCCAGGCGTCGTCGATGCGCTGGAGGGCGGCGTCGAGGTCGATGTCGCCGTTGACCCACTCGGTCATCGCCTCCCAGAACACGACCGTCCCGACGATCGACGGCATCATGTCGGAGCCGTCGAAGCGCACGTGGGGGGCCTCCTCGAGGAAGGCCGCCTGACGCCGGGCGAACTCGGTCGGGTACAGGTCGACGTCGAAGTCCTCGTGGGGCGACAGGAACGCGCCGGCGCGCGCCCACGGCTCTCCGGCCTCCATGGTGGTGAGGTGGGTGATGACCTCCTCGGCGGCGGGGTTGTCGGTGAGCAGGGCCACGAGGTCACCGGCGATGAGCGCCGGCGTGCCGTGCTCCGGGTCCACCTCGGGGAAGATGAAGAAGTCGGCGTGCGCTGCCGGGTCGTCCTGGATGTCCTCGGGGAAGAACGCCTCGATGAACTGGGCCTGGCGGTGCAGGACGCACTCGGGCGGGTCCTCGAACATCGGCTCCACTGCCGTGCCGAAGTTCGTGGTCACGATGTAGTCGGTGCCGCCGAAGACGTAGTCGGGCTCGAACCAGATCTCGGCCATCATCTCGGCGACCTCGCGGACCTCGGGCGAGTCGAACGGAAGCTCGCCCTCGACCCAGGCGTCGTAGACCTCGACGGGCTGGGTGCGCAGCAGCAGGTCCTCGATCCAGTCGGTGGCGACCCACCCGGTCGAGACGTGGGCCTCCATGCCGATGCACCAGGGGGTGGTGTCGTCCGCAGCGATCTCGTCGGTCAGCGCGAGCAGCTCGTCCCACGACTCCGGGACCTCGTAGCCGGCGTCCGCGAACTCGGGGACCGGGTACCAGACGAGGCTCTTCAGGTTCAGCCGGTACAGCACCCCGAGCGTCTCGCCCTCGAACTCGCCGAGCTCGTACAGATCCGGCAGGAGGCTGTCGCGGACCGCATCGGCGTCGAGGACCTCGTCGAGGTTGCGTACATGCTCGGCCATGTCGCGCAGCAGCCCCGGCTGGGGGTAGAGGGCGATGTCGGGCGGGTCCCCGGCGTCCACGCGGTCCCAGATGACCCGCTCGAAGTCGAGCACCCGGTCGTGGACGATGCGGATGTCCTGCTCGTCCGCCCACTCCTCCAGCGTCGAGAGCATCATCTCCGCCTCGGGGTCCGACAGCGCGCTCATGATGGTGACCTCGCCGGCTTCGCCCGCGGGGTCGCCCACCTCGGGCCGCTCGTCCGGATCCTCACAGGCGACCGCGAGCAGCGCGACGGCTGCAACGATGGCGAGCGGGTGACGCAGCAGGCGCAACATGGTCTCTCCTACCGTCTCGGCGGCCAGCGCACCGGCACGCCCCGTCGGACAGGTCCACTTTCTCAGGAAGGCCCACCCCTGTCATCCTGCTGGGACGCGAAACGGGGTCGAACGGCCCTCACCCGCAGCGACGAAGGGCCGACCCCGCCGGCGGCCCGCGGCGGAGAGGGTGGTGCGGGGCCGGCCCGGGGCGGGTAAGGCTTGCGGTGCACGCGATGAGTGGAGCCAACCGTGGACAACGCTGCCGGACGCATGCGCGTGGCGCTCGCGCAGCTGCAGGTGCCCATCGGCGACATCGGCGGCAACGCCCACCGGATCGCCGAGGAGATGGACTGGGCCGAGGAGATCGGTGCGGACGTCCTCGTGCTCCCTGAGCTCGCGCTCACGGGCTACCCGCCGGAGGATCTGCTGCACCTCTCGGGCTTCGTGGAGCACAACCTCGATGCCCTCACCGACCTTGCGGGCCACGCACGTGACTGCGTGACGGTCGTCGGGTTCGTCGACCCGGTCCCCGCACGCGCCGACACCGACGCGACCCCGCGCACCTTCGCCAACGCGGTCGCGCTGCTGTGGCAGGGTCAGGTGCGGGACCGCTACCACAAGGTCCTGCTGCCCAACTACGGGGTCTTCGACGAACGGCGCTACTTCGCCCCCGGCACCCGCCGGGGCGGGACGTGGCGGGTGCGCCACGCCGAGGTCGGCGTGCTCGTGTGCGAGGACGTGTGGCGTCCGGAGCTCGCGGACGCGCAGGCCGCCGACGGGGCGCAGGCGCTGTTCGTTGCGAACGCCTCTCCGTTCCACCGCGGCAAGGTCGCCGAGCGCGAGCACATCGTGACGGACACGGCGGCGCGCTGCGGGGTTCCGGTCGCCTACTGCAACCTCGTCGGCGGCCACGACGAGGTCGTCTTCGACGGCGGCTCGCTCGTGACCGACGCGCGCGGGGCGGTGCTCGCCCGCGGTGCGGCGTTCACGCAGGACCGGCTCGCGCTCGACCTCGACCTCGCCCATCACGCGCCGGCGTCCCGGCGCTCCACGTTCGTCTGCCGCCCAGCGCCGCGCGCGGTTCGCCCGGCCCTCGAGGCGCCCACGGCACGCGCGCCGCTCGCGGACCTCGAGGAGGTCTACACCGCACTCGTGCGCAGCCTCGCCGACTACTGCGCCAACCACGGGCACAGCACCGTGGTGGTCGGCCTGTCGGGCGGCATCGACTCGGGGCTCGTCGCGACCCTCGCAGCCGACGCGCTGGGACCCGACCGGGTGTGGGGCATCACCCTGCCCGGCCCGGCCAGCCCGCCCGCCGCGACCGACGACGCCGCCGAGCTCGCGAAGCGCCTCGGGATCCGCCACGACGTCGTCGACGTCAGCGCCGCGCACGAGCCGCAGGTCGCCGCGCTGGCCGAGCTCGCGGGCGGCGACCCGAGCGACGACGACGTGCTCGCCCGGGCCCGGGGCACGTTCCTGCTCGGCGTCGCCGCACGCAGCGACGGTGTCGTGCTCCCGACGGGCAACAAGACCGAGACCGCGCTGGGCTACGGGACGCTCGGGGGCGACGCCGCCGGCGGGTTCGCCGTCCTGCGCGACGTGCCCAAGACGCTCGTCTACGCGCTCTGCGACTGGCGCAGCGCGCTGCCTGTGGACGTGGCGCACCAGCGCGGCTGGGTCGCGGGCCCGGAGGTCGTCCCGGCCGCCATCCGCGACAAGCCCCCGTCGGCGGAGCGCGCGCCCGACCGGCCGGACCGGGAGGTCCCGGCGAGCTACGCCACCGTCGACGCGATCCTCGAGCGCTTCCTCGAGCGCGCCGAGTCCCCCAGCGAGATCGCGGCCCGGGGCTTCGACGCCGCTGTCGTCGCACGCATCGTCGACCTCGTCGAGCGCAACGAGGCGTCGCGCCGGCAGATGCCCCCGGGCGTGAAGGTGACCTCCCGGGCGTTCGGGCGCGACCGGCGGATGCCGCTCGGACACGACTGGCGCGCGGTGGACGACACCGCGCGCACCCGCCGCTTCGCCCCGTCCGACGACGACTGGCTCGAAGGCTGAGCAGCTTGTTGGCCGCATGTTGACCGCGAACCGAGGAGCAGACCGTGGAACTGACCCCGTCCCAGGCACGCCAGACGCTGACCGGACTCCGGCTCGCGATCGGCTCGGCGGTGTGGCTCGCACCCCGCCAGACCGCCCGGCTGTTCGGCCTGGACCCAGCCGAGAACCCGGCGACCCCGTACGTCGCGCGGCTGTTCGGCGCGCGCAACGTCGCGATCGGCGCCGTGCTGCTCGACGGCGACGACGCCGAGCTCGACCGCTGGCTCGGCTACGGGATCGCCCTCGACGCCGCCGACGCCCTGGCGTCGCTGGGGGGCGGCATCCGCGGCTACCTGCCGAAGCGCGCGGCCGTCATGACCGGGCTCACCGCCGCGGCCGCGATCGCCCTCGGGCTGGTTGCACGCGAGCGCTAGCAACGCCGGAAGCTGCTGCCCTGCCACGCCGGACGCTGCTGCTGCGGCCGGGGGCACCGGCCGAAGGTCCCCGCGAGCGCGGGACCTGTGGCCCGTGGTGCAGGACACCGCGGGCCTGCACGCTTGGGGTGAACACCCGTCCCCCAGCGCTTCGGAAGTGACCGACCATGACACGCTCGCGCCGCGCTCCCGTTGCCCACCCGCACCGCGACGCCGACTGCCTGTCGGTGCGCCAGGGCCGGCTGTTCGTCGAGGACTGCGACACGGTCGCGCTCGCCGAGCGGTTCGGCACGCCGCTGTTCGTGCTCAGCGAGGCGCAGCTGCGCCGCAACGTGCGGCGCTTCGCCGCCGCGTTCGCCCGCGAGTGGCCCGATGGCCCTGTGGACGTGCTGCCCGCGTTCAAAGCGAACACGAACCTCGCCGCCCGGCACGTGTTGTCGGACGAGGGCGCAGGCGCCGACGTCTACTCGTCGGAGGAGCTCGACGGGGTGCTGCGCACCGGAGTCGATCCCGAGCGGGTGTCGGTCAACGGGGGCGGCAAGACGCGCGCGCACCTGCGGCGCTGCGTCGCGGCCGGTGTGCGCATCACGGTCGAGGACGTCGACGAGATCGCGCGTATCGAGCAGGTCGCCGCCGAGCTCGACGCGACCGCACGCGTCCGCCTGCGGGTCAAACCCCCGCTGCCCAACCTGTGGCGCCGCACCGACTTCTCCCAGCTGTCGGTGCCGATCGACCTCGGCTTCCAGGTCTACAAGTCCGGCATCCCCGCCGAGTACCTCGTCGACCTGGGCCGCGAGGCGTTCGCCGCCCCCCACGTCGAGCTGGTCGGCCTGCACTTCCACGCCGGTCGCCACCACCCGAGCCTGTGGTACTGGGAGGGGCTCATGACCCGCTACGCCCGGCTCGTGGGCGAGCTGTGCCGGGCATGGGGTGGCTGGCGGCCCGCCGAGCTCGACATCGGCGGCGGGTGGGCGAGCCCCCGCGACCCGCACAACAAGGAGTTCAGCCGCGCCGAGTTCGTCGCCACCGCGCTCGGCTACCCGTTCCTGGTCGGGCTGCGCGGCCTCGGCGAGCGGGCCTACCACGCCGCCCTCGCGCGGATCGTGCCGGCCCTGACCTCCCACCCCGAGCCGCAGGCGCCCCCGTCGATCGAGGACTACGCCGTGACGGCGACCCGTGCCCTGCGCGCCGAGCTCGACCGCCAGGGCGTGGCCACCGCCGGCGTGCGCCTGCAGGTCGAGCCCGGCCGCAGCCTCTACGGCGACACCGGCGTGCACCTCGCCCGAGTGAAGACGGTCAAGCGCCAGACGCGTCCGATCCCCTACGCGTGGGTGCTCACCGACACGACGTACTTCTTCCTCGCAGGCGGGGTGTTCGAGCACAACCGGCACCCCTTCGTCGTGGCCGGACAGGCCGACGCAGCGCCGACGCTGCGCGCCGACATCGTCGGCCACTCCTGCTTCGCCGACCAGATCGTGCTCGGCGCCGAGCTGCCCGAGGTCGTCACGGGCGACGTCATCGCCCTGCTCGAGACCGGCGCCTACCAGGAGTCCAGCGCCTCGAACTTCAACGCCCTGCCGCGCCCGGCGACGGTGCTCGTCGACGGCGCGGACGCCGAAGTGGTCAAGCGCGCCGAGGCCGTCGACGACGTCTACGCCCGTGACGTCGTGCCCGCGCGCTTCGCCGGCACACGGGCGCAGGCGAGCGCGGCGGAGGTGGGCGCAGCCGAGCAGGCGCGGGCGCGGTGACCGACGATGGGACCGTGTGGGCGCTCGCCGGGGCCATGCTCGTCGCGGCCCTCGCCATCGCGGCCATCTGGGTGACGTGGCTGCGCGCCGAGCACGACGAGCCCTGGCTGCCGGCCGGCTACGTCGAACACGAACGGGCCTTCGTCGTGCCCGACAGCGTGCTCGCGGTGCTGCTCGTCGCCGCGGCGGTGCTGCTCGTCATCGAGGCGCCGCTCGGGCGTGCGCTCGCGCTGCTCAGCGCGGGCATGCTCACGTTCCTCGGGCTGCTCGACGCCGCCTACTGCGCCCGCACGGGGCTGTTCCGCCGTGACCGCGGCGGGGTGGGCAACCTCGCCGTCGTCGCCGGCGCGCTCGTGCTCGCCGGCCTGATCGTGGCGCGGCTCGCATGACCGCGGCGGCGCGCTT
>SKPY01000455.1 GCA_007119305.1 Nitriliruptorales bacterium | reverse complement strand
CGCCGCGGTGCTCGTCACCACGGAGGCGGGCAGCGTCCCGTCGACCGCCGGTGTGATCGCGGTGGTCGCAGGCCTCGCCTCCGGCATGGCCGCGGTCGTCGTCGCGGAGACCATCACCGCCTGGCGCCGCCGTCCCGAGCCGGTGAGCCCCGCGGAGGCAGAGGCGCTGCCAGCCGAGACCGAGCCGCGCGCTGGTCCGAGCGCGGCAGCCGAGGCGGAGCCGCGCGGTGGTCCGAGCGCGCCAGCTGCGGAGACGCGCCCAGGCGCTGAGGCCGGTGAGCAGCGTCCGGCTGCCGAGGGGGCTGCAGGGCCGCAGGAGGGGCCTGCCGAGGCGGAGACGCCTGCCGAGGGGGCTGCAGGTCCGCAGGAGGAGCCTGCCGGGGCGGAGACGGCTTCCGAGGACAAGGAGCGGGAGCGATGAGACCGACGATTTCCCCTGTGTGGCGCGCCGTCGCGCTGGTCGGCGTCCTGGTGCTGCTCGTGCCGGTCGTGTGGGCGGCGCTCCACGCGGTCTTCGACGGACCCGAGGGCACGCTGGACGATCTGATGATCCTCGAGACGGTCGAGGCGCACCTCGCCACCGACGGGACGCCCGAGACCGCGCAGCTGCACACCCGCCTCGACGCCCGGGGGCGGGGCAGCGTGGAGCTGGTCGACGCAACGGCAGTCGACGGGTTGCGCGAACGCGGCCGTCTGCGCCCCCCCACGACGCGGGACGGGCAGGTCGTGTGGGATCTCGACCTCACGCGCGGCACGACCACGCGCAGGATCGTGGCCGACTACCCCACCGACGCGCTGCCTGTCAGCGCTCGGGTGCGCTACGAGCTCGACGGCGTCCACGTGAGCGCCGCTGAGCTCCGAGGCGCGAGCGGGCAAGCCGCCGTGCGGATCCAGCTGCGCAACGCGACGAGCCGGCCGACGCTGGTCGTGGTCGGCTCGGCGGACAACCGCCGGGTCGAGACCGTCGACCTCGCACTGCCGTTGCTCGCAGAGAGCCGGCTGCAGTTCGACGAGACGTGGGGGGAGCTGGTCACCGACGCCGGTCGGGTCGGCGCGGAGGCGGGCGGCGCGACGGTCTCCTGGTCGTCGGCGCTGTTCGAGCCGTTCGGCGCAACCGCGACCGAGCTGGAGGTGCGCGGCGAGGTTCGCGGGGCGACGCTGCCGCGTCTCGAGGTGGACGCCACCCCGGTCACGGCGGCATCGAGCGACCTGCTCGCAGCGGCGGAGGGCCTGCTCAGGGACCGGGCCACCGTCGATGCGGTCGGCGCGTACCTCGCGGCCATGCTGTCTGAGGCGCTCGGCAGCATCGTCGATGGGACGGCGCAGCTGGCCGGCGGTCTCGGCCAGCTCGAGGATGAGATCGCTCAGGCGGCCGGCGAGTTCGACGCGCTGGATCCGGAGGCCTTCGCCGCCGACGCCTTCGCCGGCCTCGCCGACGGTCTCGACCCCGCCGCCTTCGACGGCCTGTTCCCCCCAGACGCCTTCGACCTGGAGGCCCTGGTCGCAGGACTGGGCGACGAGCTCGACCCTGCGGACCTCCTCGCTGCGCTCGACCTCGAGGCGCTCCTCGCCGAGTTCGATCTCGCCGCGGTGCTCGCCGACGCGGATCTCGGGGCGTTGCTCGCGCTGCTGCTGGCGGAAGCGCTGCCCGAGCTGCCCGAGCTCGACCTCGATCCCGAGCTGGTCGAGGCGCTCCTCCGCGATGTCTTCGACGAGCTCGGCGAGCAGATCACCCTCGACGAGCTGCTCGCAGCGATCGACCTGGCCGCGCTGCTCGAGGACGTGGATCTTGACGCGGCGCTGGCCGCCCTCCTCGAGGAGATCGATCTCGGGGCGGTCCTCGCCGACGTCCTCGCCGACATCGACCTCGAGGAGCTGCTCGCGGCCGTGGACCTCGAGGGGCTGCTCGCCGAGCTGCTCGGCGCGCTCGAACTCGGCGACCTCGGCGAGCGGCTCCGGGAGCTCGTCGGGGACGCGACCATCGGCGACCTGCTCGGCGACGTCGACGTGGCTGCGCTCGTCGCGCTGCTCACCGCCGAGGTGGACCTCGAGATCGAGCTGGCTGCCGTTCTCGCGGCCCTGCTGGCCGAGCTCGACATCGACCTGCCCACCGTCGGGCGGGCCGAGATCGCAGCGATCGGCGAGGCGCTCCAGCGCATCCTCAACGCGGTCCGTGCGCTGTCCGACGCCGTGCAGGACGCCCTCGACCGCCTTGGGGAGGCACCCGGCGAGCTCGAGGACCTCCCGCTCGAGGAGCTCGCTGCGCTCGCCGACGGACTGGCCGGGCGCCTCGGGGAGATCGCCGCGGTGCTCGGCGGGCTCGCCGACCGGCTGCTCGACCCGATCGACGCCGCGCTGGACGATGCCGCTGGCAGGCTCGACGAGGCGCGCGCCGCGCTGGATGCCCTGGAGGCCGAGCTCGGCGAGGAGCACGCCGCAGGGATCGCACGCATCCGCTCGGCGCTCGAGGGGGTGGCCGGCGCGGTCGCAGCGGCGCGCGAGGGCGCTGACGTCGCCCGCGGTGAGCTCGCTGCGCTCACCGCCGAGCTCGACGGCCTCGCGACGGGCAGCGCCGAGCTCGCCGCTGCCCTCCGCGAGCCGGAGCTGGTGGAGCGGATCAGGCAGGCGCTGGTTGATCCGGCGACCGACGCGCTCGAGAAGATCGCCGCCGGGCTCGCTGAGATCGAGGCCGTGCTCGTCGCCCTGGTCGGACAGGTCGAGGACCTCGCCGCCGACCTCGACGACGACATCGCGCTCGAGGAGCTCCTGCTCGACGCGCTTGCCGAGCGGAGCATCGACCTCGAGCCGCTGCTCGTCGACGGCGCCCAGCGGCTGCTCGACCTGCTCGCGGACGTGCGTCTGGACGAGCTGCTCGACGTGACCGGACTGACCGAGCTGCTCGACGAGCTCGACCTCGACGCCGCGCTCGAGGACCTCCTCGCGGGGCTGGAGCTGCCCGACCTCGCAGCGTGGCTGCGTGCGTCCGGCCTCGACCTCGCCACCCTGCTCACTGAGCTCGACCTCGACCTGGAGTCGTTGCTCGCCGACGTGGACCTCACGGTGCTGCTCGACGCCCTGGACGCGGCCGACCTCGACCTCGCGGCACTGCTCGATGATCTCGACATCGACCTCGCCGCCCTGCTCGCCGACGTGGACCTGGACGCGCTGTTCGACGACGTCGACCTGAGCGCGGTGCTCGGCCCGCTGCTCGCCGAGCTCGACTTCGGCGAGCTGGAGGACCTGCTGGCCGACCTCGATCTCGACCTCGCCGAGCTGCTCGAGGCCGCGGGCCTGGATCCCGCCGCGCTGCTGGCCGACGTCGAGCTGCCCGACTTCTCCGAGCTGCTGGCCGACGTCGACTTCGACGCGCTGCTCGCCGACCTCGGCCTCGATCCGGCCGCGCTGCTGGCCGACCTCGACCTGCCGGGCCTCGAGGGGCTGCTCGACGAGCTCGACCTGGACCTCGAGGCGCTGCTCGCGGAGGCGGGCCTCGAGGACCTCGGCGACCTCGACCAGATCATCGCTGGCCTCCTCGAGGCGCTCGCCGCGTTCGCGGAGGGCACCGACGAGCTCGCGGGCGCCCTGGCGAGGCTCACCGAGGAGGGCCTCGGCCGGCTCGTCGCCCAGCTCGACGACGACGCGCGGGACATGCAGCGCGAGCTCGCGACGCTCCGAGCGCTGGAACGGCGCGCGGCCGACGCCCAGCCCACCGCCACTCCTGCCGGTGCGACGGCGAGCGCGCGCTACCGGCTGGTGCTCGATCCCGACGAGCCGGTCCTGCCAGGGGCCGCGACCCTGGGGCTGCTGCTCGCCGCAACGCTCACCGCCGAGGGCCTGCGCCGGCGCTGGACTGCCTGACGCCGCCGCCGGGGCCCGTTCGGCCTTGGATCCGGGGCCGGACGGCACTGCCCGCGGCCAGCGCCGTGCCCGTACCGTCGACGGACGGGACGCCTGGCGCTACCGTCGCCTGGCGGTGCATTCGTGGCAGGAGGTGCGATGGCGGCGGGACAGGACGACGCACGTACCGCTGCGGGCGGCCAGGCACGCCCGGGGGGCGCAGCTCAGACGGCTCCACCGACTGGCCTGCCGCTCGGGCGGCTCGTCCTCGGGGCGTTGCTCGTGCTGCTCGGGGTGCTGTGGCTGCTCGACGCCGCGGGCATCGCCGAGCTGCGCTGGCGGGTCGTCCTGCCGGCCGTCCTGACGGTGATCGGGGTGGCGCTGCTCGCCAGCGCGCGGCGCGGCGCGCACGGGGGGCTCGTGGCCGCGGGCATCATCTTGACGGTGCTCGTGCTGCTGTCGGCCGCGACGCCCGCCCCGTTGCCGATCGGCGGTGTCGGCGACGTCGTGGAGCGTCCGGCCACCGTGGCTGACGCCGAGCAGGAGCACTCGCTCGCGGTCGGTTCGCTGACGGTCGATCTCCGCGACCTCGAGGTCACCGACGCGGCGGTCACCGTCTCCGCGAGCGTCGGGATCGGTGAGCTCGTCGTCCGGCTGCCCGCCGAAGCCGGCGCGGTGGTGGAGGCGAGCGCCGGCATCGGGGAGGTCACGGCGCTCGACCGCACCCAGGGCGGGTTGGGCGTGTCGCTGTCCGAGCAGCTCACCGGCGAGCCGATGCTGGAGCTCGAGCTGTCAGTGGGTATCGGCAGGGTGGAGGTGCGCCGGTGACGACGCAGCGAGTCGACCGAGCCGCCCTGGTGTGGGGTGCGGTGTTCGCCGTCACCGGGGCGACGTTCCTGCTGCAGGAGGCCGGGGTCTGGCGGATCCGCGCGGAGGTGTTCCTG
The DNA here is from genome assembly GCA_007119305.1 of Nitriliruptorales bacterium. Classification (GTDB taxonomy): domain Bacteria; phylum Actinomycetota; class Nitriliruptoria; order Euzebyales; family Egibacteraceae; genus SKPY01. Next base: position 1,572 of record SKPY01000455.1, on the reverse strand, counting down.
CCTGCGCTGCTGATCATCGCCGGTCTCGTGCTGATCGCGAGCGGCTGGCTCGGCAGAGGAGAGTCTGCGTGACCCAGACCCGCACGGCGCTGGGCTGGGGGGCAGCGCTGGTCGCCGTCGGCGTGGTGCTGCTGCTGCGCAACACCGGCGTGGTGGGTGCGGGGATCGCGGTGTGGCCGTGGGCGCTGCTCGCGGCAGGGGCGGCGCTGCTCGCCCAGCCGGCCGGATGGCGCGCCGGGGACCTGGTGCTCCCGCTCGTGCTGATCGCCGTGGGCGGGATCTACGTGCTGCGCGACGTCGGCGTGCTGCCCGGGGTCCCCCTCGTGCCGGTGGTGCTGATCGCGGTCGGGGTGGGCCTGCTCGTCGCCGGCATCACGCGCCGCGGCGGTGACACGGTCGAGCACCTCGCCGTCGACCTCGACGGGACGGAGCGCGCGCGCGTGGTCCTCGCCTACGGCGCCGGCACCCTGCACGTGGCCGGGGGGGCCGCCGAAGGCCTGCTGTGCGAGGGGCACTTCACCGGTGGGGTCCGCAACGAGACCCACAGCGAGGACGGACGCCGCGTGGTCACGCTGCGCCACCCCACCGACTTCGACCGGCTCCTGTGGTCGCGGCGCCCGCTGGACTGGGACGTCAGCCTGTCCAGTGCGATCCCGCTCGACCTCGAGGTGCGCAGTGGGGCGTCCCAGGTGCATCTCGACCTCGCGCAGGTGCTGGTGCAGTCCCTCGAGGTCAAGACCGGCGCCAGCGAGGTGCACATCGGCCTGCCGGCACGCGGCCGCTGCCGGGTCGACATCGATGCCGGTGCGGCCGAGGTCACCGTCGAGGTGCCCGACGGCGTCGCCGCGTCGGTGCGCACCCGCAGCGCGCTGGCGAGCGTCGACGTTGACCAGCGCCGCTTCCCCCGCCGCGACGGTGGGTTCCGCTCCGCGGACTACGACACTGCGGAGCACCGCGCCGACATCGACATCGAAGGCGGAGTCGCCGCGTTCACGGTCCGCTGACGCAGGCACGGGGCGCGACCACGCTCGGCGACGGGTCCACATCCCCGTCGCACGCCTCCAGGGCGGCGGCGGAGGCGGCCAGGGCGACGCCCCCGACAGCGGCACGGGCTCGGGCGGCGGCTTCGGCCTGTCGGCACGCCCAGCCGGCGTCTACACGATCGCGGGCGGCAAGGTCTCCTGGGTGCCGGTGGCTAGAGCGTCGCTCGCCGCCGCGCACGCCAGGCCGGCGCGAGTGGCCGCCGGCGCGCTCAGGAGGCGTGCTCCAGCGCGCTGTCTGGGACGAGCTCGAACCACACCGTCTTGCCGCCGGGCCCGGCGGTGGCGCCCCAGTCGGTCGCCATGGCCGCGACGAGCAGCAGGCCCCGACCGTTGGTCGCCTCGACATGGCCTGACCGCCGCTCGGGGAGCCCCCCGCCGCTGTCGGTGATGGCCACCCGCAGACGTCCGCGGCGCAGCTGCATGTGCAGGTGCACGTCCGAGTCGGTGTGCACGACCGCGTTGTTCACGAGCTCGGTCGTCAGCAGCTCGGCTTCGTCGAGCAGCTGGCCTGCGTTCCAGCGCCCGAGCT
>SKPY01000198.1 GCA_007119305.1 Nitriliruptorales bacterium | reverse complement strand
TCCAGGGGCTCATCGAGAAGCTCGACTACCTGCAGTGGCTGGGTGTCGACTGTCTGTGGCTCGTGCCGTTCTACGACTCGCCGCTGCGCGACGGCGGCTACGACATCAGCGACTACTACGCGGTTCTCCCCGACTTCGGGACCGTCGACGACGTGGCGGAGCTCCTCGAGGCCGCCCACACGCGGGGGATCCGCGTCATCGCCGACATGGTGATGAACCACACGAGCGACCAGCACTCCTGGTTCCAGGAGGCCCGCCAACCGGGTTCGCCCAAGCGGGACTGGTACGTGTGGAGCGACACCGACGAGCGCTACACCGAGGCGCGCATCATCTTCGTGGACACCGAGAAGTCGAACTGGACCTGGGACCCGGTGGCCGGCGCGTACTACTGGCACCGCTTCTTCTCCCACCAGCCCGACCTCAACTTCGACAACCCCGAGGTGCGCGAGGCGATCCTCGACGTCATCCGCTTCTGGCTCGACCTCGGCTTCGACGGGCTGCGTCTCGACGCGATCCCGTACCTGTTCGAGCGGGAGGGCACCAACTGCGAGAACCTGCCCGAGACGCACGCGTACCTGAAGCAGGTCCGCGAGATGGTCGACGCCGAGTTCGAGGACAAGGTGCTGCTCGCTGAGGCCAACCAGTGGCCCGAAGACGTCGTGGATTACTTCGGCGACGGCGACGAGTGCCACATGGCGTTCCACTTCCCGGTGATGCCGCGGATGTTCATGGCGGTCCGCCGCGAGGAGGCCAAGCCCATCGTCGACATCCTCGAGAACACCCCGAAGATTCCCGACAACTGTCAGTGGGGCATCTTCCTGCGCAACCACGACGAGCTCACCCTCGAGATGGTGACCGACGAGGAGCGCGACTACATGTACGAGGCGTACGCCCGCGACCCGCGGATGCGCGCGAACATCGGCATCCGCCGCAGGCTCGCGCCCCTGCTCGAGGACAGCCGGGACACCATCGAGCTGTTCCACGCGTTGCTGCTGTCGATGCCCGGCAGCCCGGTCATGTACTACGGCGACGAGATCGCCATGGGCGACAACATCTACCTCGGCGACCGCGACGGCGTGCGCACCCCCATGCAGTGGACCGGTGACCGCAACGGGGGCTTCTCCCGCGCCGACTTCGCCCAGCTCTACCTGCCGCCGATCATGGATCCGGTCTACGGCTTCAGCGCGATCAACGTCGAGGCGCAGCAGCGCAGTCGCCACTCGCTGCTGCACTGGGTCCGCAACCTCGTGCACGTGCGCAAGCGCCACCCCGTGTTCGGGCGGGGCTCGTTCGAGGCCCTGGCGGCGAGCAACGACAGGGTGCTGGCGTTCCTGCGCGCGGACGAGCACGAGGTCGTGCTCGTCGTGGCCAACCTCGCCGCGAGCGCCCAGCCGGTCGAGCTCAACCTCGGCCGGTTTGCCGGACGCGTCCCCGTCGAGCTGATCGGCCGCACGGAGTTCCCGCGCGTGGGCGAGCTCTCCTACCTGCTCACCCTCGCGCCGCACGGCTTCTACTGGTTCCAGCTCATGCCCGAGTCCGCCCCCCCTCATGAGGCCCAATGACCGCTGCGCTCACCGCACTCGCGGACCCGGGCCGCTGGCCACAGCTGGCCGCGGCGGTCCGCCAGTGGCTGCCATCCCAGCGCTGGTTCCAGGGCAAGGCCCGTGACCTCACCCACGTGGAGGTCAGCGACGCCGCCCTGCTCCCCGGCCCCCCGGCCGTGCTGCTGGCGGTCGTGACGACGTCGTACAGCGACGGGGCGCCCGAGCGCTACCAGGTGCCGCTCGTGGACGGGGACGGGCCCGGCCTGCTCGACGACGTCGACGGCGTCCGCCTGCGTGACGCACTCGCCGACGACGGCGCGGCGCACGCGCTCGCCCGTGCGACCCTGAGCGAGCGGACCGCCGCGAGCGTCACCGGCGCCACGATCCGGGGCGAGCCCGTCGGCGAGGGCACGGTGGCGCTCCCCGAGCACGCGCGACCGCTGGGCGTCGAGCAGTCGAACAGCTCGGTCGTCTTCGGCGACGATCTTCTTCTGAAGGTGTTCCGCAAGCTCGAGCGGGGCCTGAACCCCGACGTGGAGCTGACCCGGGCGCTGACAGCCCACGGGTTCGACCACGTGCCGCCACAGGTCGGCGCGTTGCTCCTCGACGACACCGCAGGGGTCAGCGCGCTCGCGGTCCTCAGCGTCTTCCGAGCCGCCTCATGGGAGGGCTGGGACCTCGCCTGCGCCGAGGCGGCCACCGCCCGCTCCGGCGGCGACCCCGCTCGTCTTGCGGGCGGGGCCGAAGACCTCGGCGCTGTCGTCGGGCGCATGCACCTCATCCTGCGCGACGCGTTCGGGCAGCGGCGCGCTACCCGGGACGACCTCGTCCGCTGGAGCCGGACGATGCACGAGCAGGCCAGGGACGTCCTCGCCACGGCACGCCGGCGCGCGCACACCGAGCTCGCGGAGGTGCTGTCCCACGAGCAGGCGCTCCTCGCGGCGTTCGACGGGCTGGAGAACGCCAGCGACGGTGGGGCACTCGTCCGCACGCACGGCGACCTCCACCTGGGCCAGGTCCTGTACGACGAGCGCCACGGCTGGCAGCTCCTCGACTTCGAGGGCGAGCCCGCGCGTCCGCTGGCCGAGCGCCGCGAACCCCACAGCCCGCTGCGCGACGTCGCCGGGATGCTGCGCTCGTTCGACTACGCCGCGGCGCACGGGGCACCGCGCGCCGACGCGCACGCTGCACCGGAGGTGGCGACGTGGCGCGACGACCTGCGCGCCGCGTTCCTGCGCGGCTACCACGACACCTGCGGGGGGGCCGGTCTGCTGCCCACCCACGAGCGCGACGCCGAGCGTCTGCGGGTAGCGTTCGAGCTCGACAAGGCCGTCTACGAGCTCGGGTACGAGCTCGCGAACCGGCCCACATGGGTCGGCATCCCCGCCGCAGGCATCAGGCGCCTCCTCAGCACTACGAGCACGATCAGCGACCACTGACGACGGAAGGGGTCAGCGTGGCGAAGCGACGCAAGACCGACAACACGACATCCGTGGCAGCAGCCGAGATCGAGGCCCTGATCGAAGGGCGTCACCAGGATCCCCACCGGGTGCTCGGTCCCCATGACGCGGGCGACGGCGCCGTGGTGCGGGCCTACCGTCCCGACGCCACCCACGTCGAGGTGGCGCTCCGCGCTGGCCCGACCGTTGCCGCCGAGCGCATCCACGACGCCGGCTTCTTCGAGGCGCGCCTCGGCGAGCGCCCGGCGCCAGGGACCTACACCCTGCGGGTCGGCTACGGCGACGTGAGCTTCGAGCTCGTGGACCCCTACGCGTTCTGGCCGAGCCTCGGCGAGATCGACCTGCACCTCGTCGGCGAGGGTCGCCACGAGGAGCTCTGGCGGCGCATGGGCGCGCACGTCATGACCCGTGAGGGCATCAGCGGCACCACGTTCGCCGTCTGGGCGCCCAACGCCAGCGGCGTACGGGTCGTCGGCGAGTTCAACAGCTGGGACGGCCGTCTGCACCCGATGCGGATGCTCGGCACCTCCGGCGTCTGGGAGCTGTTCGTCCCTGACGTCGGCAGCGGCGCCCGCTACAAGCTCGAGCTGGTCACTGCCGAGGGGCGGCTCGTGACCCGCGCGGACCCCTACGCGTTCTGGGCGGAGGTGCCGCCGGGGAACGCCAGCCGGGTCTTCGACACCGACTACGTCTGGAACGATCAGGAGTGGTACGTCGCACAGGAGCAACGCGATCCGCTCACGACGCCCATGTCCGTCTACGAGGTGCACCTCGGCTCCTGGCGGCGCGGCGAGGGCGGCTCGTTCCTGAACTACCGCGACCTCGCCCACGCCCTCGCCGACCACGTCGAGGCGCTGGGCTTCACGCACATCGAGCTGCTCCCCGTGGCCGAGCACCCCTTCGGCGGCTCGTGGGGCTACCAGGTGAGCGGGTACTTCGCGCCGACAGCCCGCTTCGGCACCCCGGACGACTTCCGCTACTTCGTGGACCACATGCACCAGCGCGGCATCGGGGTCATCGTCGACTGGGTGCCGGCGCACTTCCCCCGCGACGAGTTCGCCCTCGCCCGGTTCGACGGCACCGCGCTGTACGAGCACATGGATCCCCGCAAGGGGGAGCACCCGGACTGGGGCACGCTCGTGTTCAACTACGGGCGCAACGAGGTCCGCAACTTCCTCGTGGCGAACGCGTTGTACTGGCTCGAGGAGCTGCACGTCGACGGTCTGCGCGTCGACGCGGTCGCGAGCCTGCTCTACCTCGACTACTCGCGCGAGGAGGGCGAGTGGGTGCCGAACGAGTACGGCGGACGTGAGAACATCGAGGCGGTCACGTTCCTCCAGGAGCTGAACCGGGTCGTCTACGGCCGCAACCCGCACGCGCTCATGATCGCCGAGGAATCCACCGCCTGGCCCGGTGTGACGAAGCCCGTGCACCTCGGCGGCCTGGGCTTCGGGTTCAAGTGGAACATGGGGTGGATGCACGACACGCTGTCGTACTTCGCGCGCGAGCCCGTGTACCGCCGCTTCCATCACAACGAGCTCACGTTCAGCCTCGTCTATGCCTGGAGCGAGCAGTACGTCCTGCCGCTGTCCCACGACGAGGTCGTGCACGGCAAGCGCAGCCTGCTCGACAAGATGCCCGGCGACCGCTGGCAGAAGTTCGCCAACCTGCGCGCCCTGTACGCGTGGATGTGGGCGCACCCCGGCAAGCAGCTGCTGTTCATGGGCAGCGAGTTCGGGCAGTGGCGCGAGTGGTCGGAGGAGCGCGAGCTCGACTGGTACGTGCGCGACGAGCACGACCACGCCGGTCTCGAGCGGCTGCTCAGGGACCTGAACCAGCTCTACCGGCAGCACCCCGCGCTGTCGAGCCGTGATCACGACCCCGGGGGCTTCCGCTGGATCGATCCGAACAACGCCGACGACAACGTGCTGTCGTTCATCCGCTGCGGCCACGAGGGCGACCCACCGGTCGTCTGCGTCGTCAACCTGTCCCCCCTCCCCCGCGAGCGGTTGCGCATCGGCTTGCCCGCCGCCGGGCTGTGGCGCGAAGTCCTGAACACGGACGCCGAGGTCTACGGGGGCGGCAACGTCGGCAACCTCGGGGCGATCGAGAGCGATGACCTGCCCTGGCACGACCTGCCCGTGTCGGCCGAGATCGTGGCGCCCCCCCTCGGAGCGGTGTGGCTCATCCCGGAGCACTGAGCGCGAGCACGCACGTCACCTACAGCGTGAGCTTCCCGTCGACGATGTCCTGCGCGACGGCGTGCAGCCGGCGACCGCCACTGCGCGCGTGCGTGCGGATGCACTCGAACGCGGCCGCCATGTCCAGCTCGCGCTGCTCGGCCACGATGCCCTTGGCCTGCTCGATCACCACCCGGCTGGTCAGCGCATGCTGGAGCTGGACGGCCAGCTGCGCCTGCTCCGCGTACGCCCGGTAGTTCAGGATGTACGCGCCGGCCGCTGCGGCGAGCGTGCGCACCGCCTCGCGCTCCTCCTCGGCGAGCGTCACGGCGTCGTCACCGTACAACGACAGCGCACCGATCAGGTGGCCGTGGACGCGCATCGGGAACGCCTGCACCGACTTCAGCCCGGCCTCGACTGCCGCCTGCGAGAACCTCGGGAAGACGTCGTCGTCGGTGAGGTCGGCGACCACCTCCTCGCCGCGTCGGTAGGCCTCCAGGCACGGTCCCTCCTCGTAGCGCTCCTCGAGCTGCTCGATGACGGCGATGCGGTCGTCGGAGGCGGCGGCGAAGCGCAGGACGTCCGCGTCGTCGGCCACGATCACGCCGACGCCGCGCAGCCCGAGGAGCGACGCGACGTCGTCACACAGGTCGAAGAGCGCGTCGGAGATGCCGTACTCGGTGACGAGGGTGTGGGCGACCTTTGCGAGCACGGCGGTGTACCGCTGCCGGTCCAACACGCCCCCTCCCGACTCGAACCCTGTCTGCCCTGTCTGGGACCCTAGCAGGCCCGTTTCCGGCGCACAGACGGCAGGTAGGATGCGGCTCACGGGCTCGACGAAGGAGGCCACACCTGCCCGCTGTCTCGCACCGCCGACACGGCCCCGAGATGCGTCCGGACGGCACCGTCTGCTTCCGTGTGTGGGCGCCACACGCCGAACGCGTGCACGTGCAGCTGCGCGACGCCGAGCCTTGCCCCCTGAACCCAGTGCAGCTCGGGTGGCATGAGACGGTGCTGCCCGCTGCGCCCGGCGACCGCTACGGCTTCCGCCTCGACGGTGGTCCACCGCTGCCCGACCCAGCGTCGCGGCACCAGCCGGACGGCGTCCACGGGCCGAGCGCAGTGGTCGACCCTGCCCGCTTCCGCTGGTCCGCCGGCGAAGCCACGTGGCGCCCCC
>SKPY01000274.1 GCA_007119305.1 Nitriliruptorales bacterium | reverse complement strand
GGGCCGCCCGCGAGGGCGTCGGGGAAGTTGCCGCCCACGGCCACGTACGCCACCGGGGCGCCGTCGGGGAAGGTCGCCGCGGAGATCGCCGCCGCGGTCGCGAACCGGTCCGCCCCGGCGAGCCGGGTGACGGCGTCCGTCGGTGTGGGTGGCGGCGACGGCGACGGTGAGGGCGCCGGTGGCAGCGTGCCGGCGGCGTAGAGCTCCACGACCCCGGCCGTGTCCTGGTCGGCGAGGTACACGACGATCCGCCCGTCGGCAGTGGCGTCCCAGCCCCCGCGGACCCATCCACCTTCAGCCAGGGGGTCGTTCAGCCGCACCGCGGCGTCGATCGGCCCGTCGACCGGGATCCGGTAGAGGTCACCGGCGGTGTAGAGCACCTCGGAACCGTCGGCCGTCAGGCTCCATCTGTGGTGCTCGCCGACGAGGACCACTGCCTCCGACGAGCCGTCGACCGGGACGCTGAACAGCGCGATCGACCGGTGGTCGGGGGACCACTGCACCGTGTAGAGCACTCTGGTGCCCGTCGCGTTCACCACCGGGAAGAGCCGCTCGCCCTCGTAGTGGTCCCAGCTGAGCTGCACGGCCGCGCTGGCCGGCCCGGCGATGGGGACGACGACGACCTTCTGCGGGCCGTCGTAGCGTTCTCGGGGCACGAAGACCGCTCGCGAGCCGTCGGGCGTGCTCGTGAACGACTCGACAGCCGAGTCCTCGCCGAGGCCGCCGTTGAGCTGCACGCTGCTGGACGCCGGGCCGCGGACCGGCACGCTGTACAGGGGTTTGGGATCGTTCACCTGGCTGGTCTCGATCGTGTAGAGCACCCGCTGGTTGTCCCCCGACACCTGCACGTCCCACCCCAGCCGCTCGTCCGGGCCGAGCGAGCGGTTGAGCTGGACGACATCGCTCGACGACCCGTCAGCCGGGACGCTCCACAGGTCCGTCTTCCCGTTGCCGTCGTGGTCTGCCTCGAACAGCACGAAGGCCCCGTCGGGGGTGACCATCGAAGAGATGCCGATCGCTCCCTGGCTGAGCTGGACCCGTGCCGACTCCGGCCCCCACAGCGGGACCCGGTACAGCGGTCCGCCGTGGTAGATCACCTCCTCGTCGGTGACGTGGAGGAGGCTGTACACCCCGATGGCGATCTCGACGGCGTCCGCGGCCGTGCCGTTCGCGGGGACCGCCCACATCTGGCGACCCCCACTGAACGTCCTGTGGCTGTGGACGTAGACGAGCGTGGTTCCGTCCGGGGTCTCTCGCAGGCCACCGACCTGCCCGGTGCGGAGGTCGCTGAGTGGCGTCGGGGGGGCGCCGCCGTCGACCGGGGCCCGGTACAGCGCGTACCTGACCAGGCCCTCCTCGCGACGGCTGCCGGCGAAGAAGACGTGCTGGCTGTCGCTGGAGAACCTCGCCCACGTCACGTCGATCAGGGTCCCGTCGGCGGCCTTGCTGAGCAGCACCGGCTGCGCGCCCTCGTGCAGGTACACGGTCCACGCCTGGGTGATGCCCGGGGAGGTGGGGCGCGCCAGGTACAGCACGCTGCTGTCGTCCGGCGCGATCCGCGCCCGCTCGACAGCGCCCCCGCTCGGCATCGACGCGAGCTTCGTGGTCGTGCCGGCCGTGGCCGCGGTGACCGCCGGGACCGAGGTCAGCAGGGCGAGGCACAGCAGAACCCGCACGAACGCATGCATGGCACACCTCCACCGAACTTCCAGGGAACGATCCGCGTCGGCGACACGAAGGCGCCCCACACGCCGAGAGGGCGACATCACCGACACCACCACACGTCGCTTCCGCGATGTCCGTGGGATGGGCCTGCGGCCATCCCCACGGAGCCCGCACCCCTACGATGTTCCTAGGGCCCGAACCCGGCCGGAAGTGCCGAACGGCCCACGGTCCCGTGCCGTTCGGCGGCAACAGCAGTGCGCGCGGCGCACCTCCCCGACCGCGCGGGCGCCCGCGACGACGAGCTCGGCGCCGAGCGGCGACGCCCACGCGCCGTACGGTGCAACCTGAGCCATGCCAGCCCCCTTGCGCCGATCCGGTGGGTGTCCGAGCCTAGCCACCCCCGGGTGGCAGGTGACAAGGCGGCACCGGCGGTGCAGGATCAGCAGGGACCGTCTGCGTCCACCCGGCTGGTGGGCGTGCCGCAGAGCCGAGGAGGTGGCAGCGTGCGCGCGATCCGCATCGCAGCGCATGGTGGGCCCGAGGTGCTCACCATCGACGACAGCCCCGAACCCGAGCCCGGACCCGGGCAGGTCCGCATCCGCGTGGCCGCAGCGGGCGTGAACTTCATCGACGTGTACTTCCGCACGGGCGCCTACCCGTCGGAGCTGCCGTTCACGCCGGGGCTCGAGGCCGCCGGCACCGTCGACGCGGTCGGTGCGGGCGTCGACGGCGTCGCGCCGGGAGACCGCGTGGCCTTCGCGATGTGCCCCGGCGCGTACGCGGAGGCGGTGGTCGTGCCCGCCGACCGGGTGGTCGCGGTCCCCGAGTGGGTCGAGCTCCACACCGCCGCGGCGCTCATGCTCCAGGGGATGACCGCGCACTACCTCGCCACGAGCACCTACCTCGTGTCCGAGGGCGACCGCATCCTCGTGCACGCGGCTGCGGGCGGCGTCGGGCACCTGCTCACCCAGATCGCCGCCGCGCGGGGCGCCACGGTGTTCGCCACCGTGGGCAGCGCGGAGAAGGCCGACCTCGCGCGCGAGGCGGGCGCCCACGAGATCATCCGCTACGACGAGGAGGACTTCGGCGCGGCGCTCGCCGAGCGGGCAGGCGTCGGCATCGACGTCGTCTACGACTCGGTCGGCAAGACGACCTTCGACCGCAGCCTCACCTGCCTGCGGCCCCGCGGTCTCATGGTGCTCTACGGGCAGTCGAGCGGGGCGGTGCCGCCCGTCGACCCCCAGCGGCTGAACCGGGAGGGGTCGCTGTACCTCACGCGGCCGAACCTGGGCGACTACATCGCCACCCGCGAGGAGCTGCGCTCCCGCGCCGCCGACGTGTTCGACTGGGTCGGTGACGGCTCCCTGCACGTGCGCATCGGGGAGACGCACCCGCTCGAGCACGCCGCCGAGGCGCACCGCAGGCTCGAAGGCCGTGCGACGACCGGCAAGGTGCTGCTGATCCCCTGACAAGGGAATGCGACCCAAGCGCCAGCGCCGCGGTCGCATTCTCCGTCTATCCGGTTGTGGCGGTCGCGCCAGCGACCGTCATGGAGATGCTGACCATGCAGCGGGTGCAGACCACGGTCATCGCGGTCGTCGGGGCGCAGGCACGCGCGCTCGTCGAGGCGGTGGGCGGTGACGCCAACGCCAAGGCCGTCGTGCCCAGCCCCGGCGCCGAGCCCCTCGACCGGGCGGTCGAGGCCTGGACGACGATCCGGCGCACGCGCACGCCGTTCGCGCTCCACGATGCTGATCCGCTCGCGGACGTCGCCGACGCCTGGGTGGCCTACTACGACGAGTCCGCGCCCCGCGGCGACCTCGAGGTGGTGGTGGCGGCCACCGTGCAGCGCTGGCGGGCCGGCAGCCTCGAGTTGCCCGACCTGTACGTGGTGACCGCGGCGGAGGACATGCCTGCGACGCGCCGCCACTTCTGGCTCGGGTTCCTGCACGAGGCCGCACCCGCGCGCGTGGTGCCCGCGCGCCCGGAGCCGGCTGCGGTCCGGCAGGCCGTCGCCCGGCTGCGCGCAAGGCGCTGGTGGCCCGACCTCGACCGCCTCCTCGACGGGATCGAGCGCGTCGTGCCCGACCGCGTGGGCCTGGAGCCGGGGCCGGGCGGCTGACCCGGCCGGCTCACGCGCTGGTGGGCGCGCCGACGAGCTCGGGGGGCAGGGCGGCGGCGATCGGCTCGAGGTCGTGGGGCCCGGCCACGTCGCGTGCCTGCTGGGTGACGCGCACGATCCGGTGGTCGGGGAAGCGCCCGTCGAGCTCGGCCTCGTAGGCCCGCTGCTGCGCGCGCCGCTCGGCGAGGAACGCCCCGTCGGCATGGTCGGGCAGCACCCGGTTGAGCACCAGGCCGGCGACGTGCAGGCCGTGCGCGGCCAGCGTGCGTGCCGCCCGGTCGGTCTCCTCGATGGGGAGCCGCTCGGGGATGAGCACCAGCCAGAAGGCGGCGTCGTCACGCAGGCGCGTAGCCGTGCGCTCGAAGCGGGCGCGCCGCTCGTGCAGGGCGGCCATGACCGGGTCGGCCTCGGGCTGCTCCCGCCCCGCCATGTTGCGCAGCATCCGGTCGAGGCCCGCCGCCTTGTCGCGCTGGCGCGCCAGGCCCTCGACCCAGGCGGACAACAGCGCGGGCAGGGCGAGCAGACGCAGGGTGTGGCCCGTGGGGGCCGTGTCGACCACGATCCGGTCGAAGTCGCCCGGACACGCTTGCAGGTGGCCGGTCAAGCGGTCGAACAGCGCCGCTTCGAGCGTGCCGGGCGCCGTCCGTGCGAGCTCGAGGTGGCGGCGCACCGTGGGCAGCAGGGCGGCGTCGAAGGACGCGGCGACCCGGTCACCGACCGCCGCGACGTGCGCCGCCGCGGCCGCCTCGGCATCGACCTCGACCGCCCAGAGCTGCGCACCCACCTCGGTGGGCTCGTCGGCGAGCGCCGTCCCGAGGCAGTCGCCCGCCGAGTGCGCCGGATCGGTGGAGATGAGCAGCGTGCGCAGCCCCGCCCGCGCGCTGCCGACCGCAGAGGCCGCGGCGAGCGTGGTCTTGCCGACCCCGCCCTTGCCCCCGAAGAAGAGCAGCGGTCGCGGGCGTTCGGCGGGCTGGGCCGTCTCGCCGTCGACGGCTCGGCTCAACAGCACGTCCCCGGGTGCGGGGCGCGGTCGAGTCCCTGGCGGCGGTGCCAGTCGTGGTAGGCGGCGACGAGCTCGGGATACAGCTCGAGCGTGTGGTAGCTGGCCGGGTTCTCGACCCCGAGCGCCTCGCAGAACGTGAGCGCGACGAGGAGGTCCTCCTGGCGCCGCGCCTCCCGCGCCACGCCGGCCCGCCACGGGGCCATGAACAGCGCGTCGTGGAAGGCCAGCACCCGCTCGAGGCGCTCGCGCGCGCCTGCGCGCCAGCCGCCCATCAGGCGCCCCGCGCGTCGTGGCCGAGCTCCGCGCGGACCGCGGCGAGCGCCTCCGCAGGCGTCGGCGGGATCCTGCCGTCGAACAGCACGCGGCCGTCGACGACGACGGCGCCGTTGGCGGTGGCCTTGGCGACGCTGCGCAGCGCATCAGCCCGGCTCAGCCCGTGCCGGCGGGCGTCACGGTAGATGCTCGGGACGATCCAGGCGGTGTTGCGTGGGTCCACGACCGTGAGCTCCACATCGTCGCCGAACGCGCAGCGCAGCGCCTCGTAGACCGCTCCGGTGCGCACCATCTCCTCGCGGCTGCGCCGGAACGCGTGCGCGTCCCCGAGCTCGTGGCCCTGCCCGCCGACCTTGCCGCAGCAGCCGGATCCGGTCAGCTGCCAGTCCCATTCACGGACGAGAACCACACGGTGCGTCATGCCTCCAGTGTGCCCCCTCACGGCCGGTCAGTGCCGCGCTTCGGGATCGGGTTGGGGTGCGGGCGCCTCCAGCTTCGCGGTCTGCGCGCGGCGCAGCGCGAAGAACGCCTCGACGATCAGCCACACTGCGAGGGCGAAGATGATCACGTCGAGCACCAGCAGCAGCCATTCGCGGTCGCGCCAGAAGTCGATCAGCTGGACGAACAGCGCCCATGTGGTCATCGTCAGCAGGAACACGAGCGGGATGATCTGCGCGAGCGGGTTGCGCCGGTTGCGCAGCACCCACACGGCGATGACCGCCAGCGCGAGGCCGGCGGTGAGCTGGTTGGTGGTGCCGAACAGGATCCACAGCCGGTCGAAGGCGAGCTCGGGGTCGAGCGCGAGCGCGAGCGGCACGGCCACCGCGAGCACCGTCACGAGGTTGAGGTTCTCCTTCATCCAGCGCTGCCCGACGATGTCGCCGATCTCCTGGAAGATGTAGCGCTGCAGCCGCACACCGGAGTCCATCGTCGTGGCCGCGAACGACACGACGACGAGCGCGGCGAAGATCACGCCGAGCTCGACCGGGATGCCGAGGTTGCTCGCGAACCCGGCCACGCCCTGGACGAAGTTGCCCACGGCGCCGGCCCCGGCGTCGCCCCAGGTCGCGTACTGCTCGCCCCAGTCCAGGCCGACGATGGCGATGCCGGCGGTCGTGGCCAGGATCGCCCCGAGCGCGAGGGAGCCCTCCCCCATCGAGCCCATGTAGCCCACGTAGCGGGCGTCGGTCTCCTTGTCGAGCTGCTTGGACGTGGTGCCGCTCGCGACGAGGGAGTGGAAGCCGCTGATCGCCCCGCAGGCGATCGTGACGAACAGGAACGGGAACCAGAACGGCGCGTCC
>SKPY01000116.1 GCA_007119305.1 Nitriliruptorales bacterium | reverse complement strand
CTGGCGCGGCTGGTCCGGCTGGCGCTCGGTCTGGTGTGGTTGATCCTGCAGCGGTCCCGCGTCCGTGGAGCGGTCGGCGCTCCGCCCTGCCGGCGTGGCCCCACCGTCGGCGGTGTGCCCGGCCGCCGCTGCGCGCGCGCTCGAGCCGTCGAGGTCATCGGGGCCGTAGGTCAGCTGGAGAATGTCCCGCAGGGCCCGCTTCGCCGCGACGAACAGCGCCTGCATGTGGCTCACATCGCCACCGTAGGCCCCGTCGAGCAGGCCGCGGATCTGCGGGGTGATCTCGGGGTGATCCACGCTCAGCAGCTTCAGCGCGCGCTCGCGGTCCTCCGCGACCGGGTAGCCGCAGGCGCGCAGACCGTCGAGCAGCACGCGCTGGGTCTCGAGCAGCACGTCGGCGGGTTCGTCGGCGAAGCGGAACTGCAGCGCCGCCATGCGCTGGCGCAGCCGCTGGCGCGTGTCCTCGCCCGGGTCGACGGGCGCGAAGCTCTCGCGCTGCTCGACGCGGCCCTGCAGGTCGGACACCCCCTTGCGGGTGCCGTGCGCCTCGACCGTGTGGTCGTACTCGGGGCCGAAGCGCTCCTTCAGCTGCTCACGCTGCTTGCGACGCCTGGTCGCGTTGACGACGGCGAAGACGACGAGCGCGACGATCACGACGACCGCGACCCCGAGGACGATCAGCAGTTCGTTGGTCACAGCAGGGAGCTCCATGGACGCCTCCTCGAGCAGGGTGTGTCCCTATCGTGTGCCCGCCTGCCCCCGCCCGTAATCTCGCGCGAGCGGTCAGCGCTAGCATCGGACGGTGGAAACCGCGTCGAGACCAGGAGCAGCGACCGTGCCAGCCGCCTTCCTCGTGGACGGCGTCCGCACGCCGGTGGGCAGGTTCGGCGGCGCCCTCAAGGGGGTGCGCCCCGACGACCTGCTCGCCCTCGTGCTGCGTGCGCTGCTCGACCGCACCGGCGTGGACGGGGAGGCGATCGACGAGGTCGTCGCCGGTGACACGAACCAGGCGGGCGAGGACAACCGCAACGTGGCACGGATGAGCCTGCTGCTCGCCGGGCTCCCGGTCACCGTCCCAGGCTCGACCGTGAACCGGCTGTGCGCGTCCGGTCTCGACGCCGTGGTCCAGGCGGCCCGGGCGATCATGGTGGGCGAGGCCGACCTCGTCCTCGCCGGCGGAGTCGAGTCGATGACCCGCGCGCCCTGGGTCATGGCCAAGCCGGAGTCGCTGCCGCCCCGCGGGGTGCCCGAGCTGGTGGACTCGAGCTTCGGGTGGCGGTTCGTGAACCCCCGGCTGGCGGAGCGCCACCCCCCGCTGGCGATGGGGGAGACGGCCGAGAACCTCGTCGACACCTACGACATCAGCCGCGAGGAGCAGGACAGCTTCGCGCTGCGCAGCCACGAGCGGGCGCTGCAGGCGTGGGAGGCCGGGCACTACAGCGCCGAGGTGGTCGCCGTCGACGCCCCGACGGGGCGCCGCGGGCAGACGACGGCCGTGAGCCGCGACGAGGGCCCGCGAGCCGACACCTCGCTGGAGCGGCTGGCCCAGCTGCCACCGGTCTTCCGGCCCGACGGCACGGTGACCGCCGGCAACGCCTCGGCGCTGAACGACGGTGCAGCCGCACTGCTGCTCGCCAGCGAGGAGGCCTGCGGGCGGTACGGCCTCGAACCCGTCGCACGGGTCGTGTCCAGCGGCGTGGTCGGCGTCGACCCCGCCGTCATGGGCATCGGTCCCGTCGAGGCCACGCACAAGGCGCTGGCGCGGGCCGGCTGGCAGGCGCGCGACATCGACACGACCGAACTGAACGAGGCGTTCGCCGGGCAGGCACTCGCCGTCCTGCGCGAGCTGCCGCTCGAGGCGGAGGCGGTGAACCCGCAGGGCGGGGCGATCGCCCTCGGCCACCCGCTCGGCTCGACCGGGGCCAGGCTCACCACGACCCTCCTGCACCGGCTGCGGCGCGAGCCGAGCCTGCGTCGGGGACTCGTCACCCTCTGCGTCGGCGTCGGCCAGGGTCAGTCCCTCCTGCTCGAAGCGGTGACGGCGGGACGCCCATGACGGCCCGCGTGCGCACGATCGTCGCGGTGACGCTGCTCGTCGCCCTCACCGGCTGTGGGGCGGCCTCCCAGTCGCTGTCGTCGCTGCCCGAGCCGCGCGACGGCCGCAGCGGGCTCAAGCTCTCCGGCACCTTCGAAGGCCGCACCCTCGCGGTCAGCGACGGGTTGCCGCGCCTCGTGCTGCAGGACTGCCGGGCGCGCCATGACATCCCCGCCGAGGTGTGCTTCGCCTCGCGCAGCATGGACGGCTCCCCGGTCGTCGTCGGGCTCGCCAACGCCGAGGCGATCGCGTCCGAGGGCCGCATGGAGGCCGCCCAGGCGCGCTGCGCCACGGTCGCGGCGTGCCGGGAGGTCACCGACCACGCCCTCGTCTTCGTCCGCGTGGACGACACGGTCAAGCAGGCCACCGGCGGCAGCGTCAGCATCAGCGAGCTGCGCGACGCCGAGCGCTACGTCGGTGAGCTGCGCCTGCGGGTGGGGGGCGGGCGCCTGTCCGGCACGTTCGACGTCGTGCCGCGGCCCGACCCCGAGGCCGAGCAGGGGGCGGACGCGTAGCAGCGCCCGCCTCCGGCGGGCTTCAGGCCTCCGGCAGCCCTGCCCGTGCCCGGAACGCGGCACGGTCGACCACGACCTGGGTGAACGTGGCGTCGGCCACGAGCGCGCCCTCGCAACGCGCCTCGACCGTGGTGACGAGCCGCCGGGCTGTCGCCGTGACGACCGCCGCGGTCAGCTCCACCCGCCGGCCCACCCGCACCGGCGCGTGCTGGCGGACGGTGAGGCTCGCACCCACCCCCTCCTCGCCGGGTTCCAGGGCCGGCTTCAGCAGGCGCCTGCTCACCTGCTCGGCGTGGCGGACCAGCGCGGCGGTGCCGTACACGGGATGCACGTCCTCGTCGTCGAAGCGGGCGGTCATGTCCTCGGTGACGACGACGTGCATGCGCGTGGTGGCGCCCGACGGCGGTGGGTGCATCCGGGCAAGTATCGCGGCTACCAGGACTCCGCGTGGGAGACCGCGTCCCAGAAGCGCAGCTCGAAGCGCACCACCCGTCGGAACGCCTGCTCGCACGCGCGGTCCGGCGTGCCGCCGGTGACCCGGTCCACGAGGGCGGCGATGTCGGCGACGTACGCGCCGAAGGCCGGGCTCGACCAGTTGTCGATGAACGACCAGTAGGGGGAGCGCTGTCCGGCCTCGTCGCGCACCGCGGTCCACGCGTCGAGGTACGCCTGCTCCGCGCCGTACAGCACGGTCAGCCCGACCGCGAAGCCGTCGGCCGGCGCGGCCTGGCAGAACGCGGTGTAGCCGAGGTTCGTGGGGCACGGCTCGTCGGTGAGGTCGAGTCCCCGCTCAACCGCGGTCCGGCGGAACAGCTCCAGCTCCGGGGTGAGGGCCGCGAGCCCACCTGCGAGCACGTCACGGGCGTCCTCGTCGGGCGCAAGCTCGAGGAGGCGGGCGAGGAAGCGGCGGAAGCCCACGACGAAGTAGTGGTCCTCGACGAGCCAGCGGTCGAACGCCTCCTGCGGCAGCGAGCCGTCGGCCGCTGCCCGCACGAAGGGGTGCGCGAGGATGCGTGGCCACAGGTCGCGGTTGGCGTCGAGCAGGTGGTCGGTGGCGGTCACTGGAGCTCCTCCCGAGGGTGGTGTCGGCCGGGTCACGGGCCCGGGTCGCCACGGCGCGCGGCGCTGCGCCGCCCGACCTCGGCGCCCACGGTGCTGAGGTCCGTGCTGCGGCGGCCTGCGAGCGACGTGACGATCGTCACCACGGCCGACGCGCCGAGTGCCCAGGCGAACGGCGGCAGCGTCGGCACCGCGTCCGGGAACGTGGCGAGCCAGAGCCCGGTGCGCATTGACCCCGTCGCCAGCCACCCCGGGGCGACCGCGCCGGCCAGCCCGGCGAGCCCACCGGCGAGGGCACCCGCCGTGGTCGCACGGGACCACAGTCCGAGCAGGGCCGGGACGACGAGCGCGGCGCACAGCAGGTCGGCGATGAGGAACAGCCGCAGCACCGAGTGACCCTGCAGGGCGATGACGACCGCCGGGACGACGAGCAGGGCGGTGATCACCCGCGCGCCTGACAGGGGCAGCGTCGGACGTTCCGCCGCCACGAGCGAGGCGAGTCCGTTCTCGAGTGTGTCGACCGAGCTGGCCACGAGCGCGACGGCGAGGACGAGCACCGCCACCCCCACCCACACCGGAAGCTCCGCCACGAGGGCGAAGAGGGGGGCCGGCGGAGCGCCGAGCTCGAGGCCGTGGGCCGCCGCAGCGATCCCGATCCCGCCGACAAGCGCCACGGCGGGGACGATGAGCACCGCGCCGCCCCATGCCCCCCGGGCCAGCGTCCGCGCGTCGGCGGCCGCCCACACGCGCTGCCAGTAGCCCTGGTGGAACAGGTTCGCGACGGTCACCGCGATGATGAGCGCGGCCGCGACCTCGAACCCGCGCGCGTCCAGCGTGGACAGCCCGGTCGCCGCCACCTGCCCGGGTGACGGCGGCGCCACGACGGCGACCGCGACCGCCCCGACCGCGAGCAGGCCGAGGATGAACCACGCCTGCCACCGGTCGGTGCGCAACGAGGCCCGCAGCCCGCCGTAGGCGGTGTAGGCCAGGGTTACCGCGGCGACGGCCACCACCGCCACGCGCGGGTCGATCGTGCTCAGGATCCCGACTACGGCCCCGACCGCGGTGAGCTCCGCCGTGAGGAACAGCAGCATGTAGGCGACCGACACGGCGACCACGAACCCGTGGAAGGCGCGTCCGTAGCGGACACGGACGAACTCCGACAGGCTGTGGCCGGCTGGCACCACCGCCCGCATCCGCCGGCCGAGGAGCCCGAAGCACACGACCGGGGTGGCTGCCCCGATCGCGTAGCCGAGGACGGCGACCACCCCGACGGACGCCCCGATCTCCGGTGGGGCGAACAGGATCCAGGCGCCCAGCCCGGAGGCGAGGAAGCTCGCGCCGAGGCTCACGGCGCGCTGCGTGTTGCGCGCGATCATGTAGTCCGCGACGTCGAGGTCCCGGGCGCGGACCCTGAACCCCACCCACGCGAAGACGGCCAGCGTGGCAAGGACGACCGCGACGGCAAGTCCCGGACCTACCATGGCGGGCTCCCAGTACGGTCCGGATCAGGTTCTCGGGGCTGCGCGTGGTGCGCACTCTCGGCCCGGGCGGGCCCCCGGCGTGCGCGGCGAGTCTAGCCAGACGAGGCCGGGCCAGCCACGGCGGGATGCTCCCACAGCCGCTCCACGCGCAGCGGGGCTCAGGGAGCCTCGGGCACGCACACCCAGCCGCGGGTGCGCACCACCCCGGTGGTCAGGTGGATCTGGCCCTCCTCGACCACGACCACGTCGTTGAGCCAACGCAGATGCTCGGCAGCGGTGTGAAAGCGGACCGCCGAGCAGATGTCCCGCAGCGTGGCGTCCTCCGCCGGCGCGAGGCTCACCCCGCGGGCCTCGAACAGCAGCGTCGCGCCGTCGGTGGTCTCCACCTGCCCCGTCAGGTTGGGCGGTTCAGCGCCCGCCGGGCAGGCCGCGGCGCAGGCGGTCGAGCAGACCCGGCGG
Organism: Nitriliruptorales bacterium; assembly: GCA_007119305.1. Lineage (GTDB taxonomy): Bacteria > Actinomycetota > Nitriliruptoria > Euzebyales > Egibacteraceae > SKPY01. Next base: position 769 of record SKPY01000116.1, on the reverse strand, counting down.
CGGTCTGCCCAGATTCGGGTCGGGTGTCACCGCGGGCCCGAGCTCGGCGGCGGGCGCCTCGTCCGGCGGGCTCACCACGACCTGGAGGATCAGGGGGTCGGCGGAGTCGTTGCGCACGCCGTGGGGCACCGCGGCGGGAACCATGACGCTCTGCAGGCTCGTGAGCGTCACCTCGGCCTCATCGGTCACGACCCAGGCGATGCCGCCGAGCACCGTGTAGATGACATCGGCTGTCGGGAACACGCGGGCCGCGACGGCCTGGTCGGGCTCGAGGCACAGGAGGTCGACCGCGACGACATCCGTCTCGAACACCCTGCGCCCGCTCGCACCCTCGAGGTCGAAGATCACGTAGTCACGCAGATCGACAGGGGTGGGGTCGTGCACGTGTCGGCGGTCCATCGTCCGGCAGTCTAGGTCGCGCCCGGGGGCAAGGCCCTACACTGACCAGCCACGCACGGTGCCGTGTCGGCGGGTCAGCCACGCGGCGAGTGGTCCGACCGGGAGCCTGTCCATGCCCACGATCGAGTTCGCCAGCAAGTCCCCGACTGCGGTGAAGGCGGACACCCTGGCGGTGTTCGCCGCACAGCAGGACGATGCGGTCGTGCCGGGAGCCGACGCCGAAGCCCTCGGCCGCGAGCTCGGCGTCGATCTTGCGGCAGAGCTCGCAGGGCTGCGCTTCGCCGGCGAGCTGGGCGAGATCGCCCGCCTGCCCGCACGCGGGAAGGCGAAGGCCGCGGTGGTGCTGGTCGTCGGCGTCGGCCCGGCGGCG
>SKPY01000403.1 GCA_007119305.1 Nitriliruptorales bacterium | reverse complement strand
TGGGCCCACGCATCCACTCCACCCCCGCCGCGGTTCGGCAGGTGGAGCGGATCTGGGGGCCTGTGGGCCCACGCATCCACTCCACCCCCGCCGCGGTTGGCGCGGCGGCACGTACCGTGCCGGCCGTCGAGCCCGTATCGTGTCGGCTCGGACGCCGACCGTGGAAAGGGATGCGCATGCCCGCCGCCATCAGCCTGCTGCCCGACGCTCCGGTCCCCGACCTCGACGCCTATGTCACAGGCGGCGGCGGGCAGGGCCTCGAGGCAGCGCTCGCCCGCTCGCCGGAGGCGGTGATCGACGAGGTGCGGCGCTCGGGGCTGCGCGGGCGGGGCGGCGCCGGCTTCCCGACTGGCACGAAGTGGGCGAGCATCGCGGACGCTGCGGGGATCTACGACACCTACGTCATCTGCAACGCCGCAGAGGGCGAGCCCGGCACCTACAAGGACCGCGAGCTCATGGCCCGCAACCCCTACCAGCTGCTCGAGGGCATCCTGATCGCCATGTACGCCGTCGGGGCCGCGCGGGCGTTCGTCGGCGTGAAGGCGCGCTTCGCCGAGCAGGTCGAGCGGCTCATCCGGGCCCGCGACGAGCTCGCCGCGGCGGGCTGGCGCGCCGCGGAGGCGGTCAGGATCGTCCCCGGCCCCGACGAGTACCTGTTCGGCGAGGAGAAGGCGATGCTCGAGGTGATCGAGGGCAAGCTGCCGCTGCCGCGCATCCTGCCGCCCTACCAGATCGGGCTCTTCGCCACCATGCAGGAGCCCAACCCGACCGCCGTGAACAACGTCGAGACGCTGTCCAACGTGCCGCACATCCTCGCCCACGGCGCCGACTGGCTGCGGCGCGAGGGCACCGAGGAGTCCCCGGGCACCATGCTGTTCACTGTCAGCGGCGACGTCGACGCCCCCGGCGTGTACGAGCTCGCGCTGGGCACGCCGCTGCGCACGCTCGTGTGCGACGTCGGCGGCGCCGACGCCGAGCGCATCAAGGCCATCTACTCCGGCACGTCCAACACGGTCATCACCCCGGGCCTGCTCGACCTGCCGATGGACTTCGATTCGTTCGCCGAGGCGGGCACCGGCCTCGGCAGCGGGGGGCTCGTGGTGTACGACGAGCGGCGCTGCATCGTGCAGGTGACCGCCACGCTCGCGCGCTTCCTCGCCGTCGAGTCGTGCGGCCAGTGCCTCGCCTGCAAGCTGGGCACGGCGGCGATCTTCGAGCACCTCGACCGCCTCGTGCGCGGCGAGGGCACGGCGGGTGACATCGAGGAGGTCCGCAAGCGCACCGAGACGGTGACGGACGCCAACCGCTGCTATCTGCCGGTCGGTGCGGCGCTGCTCGTGCGCTCGACGCTGGAGGCCTTCGCCGACGAGTTCCACGACCGGATCGGCAGCCCCACGCCCCGGCAGGTGTTCGTCGAGGTCCCCAAGATCGAGTCGCTGTCCGGGGGGCGGGAGATCCTCGATCTCGACTACCGGCGCAAGCGCAGCGACTGGTCCTACGCCGATGCCTGAGCCCTGTCGGCGTCGGCGAGGACGCGGCCCATGATGAGGGCGTCCCACAGCTCCCCGCTGGCGCGCCGGTAGTGGCGGCGCAGGCGGCCTTCGACCGCGAAGCCGTAGCGCTCGTACAACGCGATCGCGGGCTCGTTGTGGGGCCACACCTGCAGGGTGACCTTGTGCGCCTCCCGGGCCACGGCCCACCCGAGGCAGCGCTCGAGGAGCGCGCTGCCCACGCCACGGCCGCGCCAGTCGGCGGCGACGCACATGCCCAGCGACACGATCCCGTGCCACAGCTCGGCGCCGAGCAGGCCGGCGAGCTCGCCCTGCGCGTCCGCGACGACGCGCAGCAGGGCCTCGTCGGTCAGGGCCTGCTGCAGGCTGGCCACGAGCGCGTCGCGGTCGATCGGCGGCTCCGCCCCGATCCAGCGACGCTCGGCGGCGACCGCCTCGAACAGGTCGCAGTAGGCCGTGGCGTCCGCCATGCGGGCCGGTCGCACCTCGAATACGCTCATGGGCTCCAGTCTCAGCACTTCCATGACGGTCGCTGGCGCGACCGACCCGCGCCGCCCGGGTCGGCTCGGTGCTGCCGGCAGGCCACGGCCGCGCTGCCGTGTAGCCGGCACGCTTGCACGAGCCGTCCGCGGCTGCAAGCCGCGTGGCGGGCTTGCGATGTGCCCGCAGGCGCGGTGTCGTGGAGACTGCAGTCCCCCAGTGTCACGAAGGAGGCAGCGCATGACCCCGGACCGTGTGTGGGACACCCTGCGTCCCCACGTGCTGGTCGACGACCTCGGCTTCGTCCTCGACCTCGAGGCCAGCCGCGGTTCGTGGCTCATCGACGCGCGGGAAGGCACGCGCTACCTGGACATGTTCAGCTTCTTCGCCTCCTCTGCGCTGGGCATGAACCACCCGGCGCTGACGGGAGACGAGGTGTTCCGGGACGATCTGCTGCGCGCCGCCGTGAACAAGCCGTCCAACTCCGACATCGCCACGGTCGAGCTCGCGTCGTTCGTGGAGACGTTCACGCGCGTGCTCGGTGACCCGCACCTGCCCCATCTGTTCTTCATCGAGGGCGGCGGGCTCGGGGTGGAGAACGCCCTGAAGGCGGCGTTCGACTGGAAGTCGCGGCGCAACGAAGCCGCCGGGCGTGACCCTGCGCTCGGCACGAGGGTGCTGCATCTGCGGCGCGCGTTCCACGGGCGGACCGGCTACACGATGTCGCTCACCAACACCGAGCCGGGCAAGACGGACCGCTACCCGAAGTTCGACTGGCCGCGGATCGACGTGCCGGCGATCACGTTCCCGATAGAAGAGCATCGCGCCGCGGTGGAGGCCGCCGAGGCGCGCGCCCTCGACCAGGCGCGCGCGGCATTCGAGCGCCACCCGCACGACATCGCGTGCGCGCTCGTCGAGCCCATCCAGGGGGAGGGCGGCGACAACCACATGCGCCCCGAGTTCCTGCGGGCGCTCCAGGCGCTGTGCATCGAGCACGACGCGCTCTTCGCGCTCGACGAGGTCCAGACGGGCTGCGGGCTGACCGGCAGCGCCTGGGCGTACGAGCAGCTCGGCCTGGAACCCGACCTCGTGGCGTTCGGCAAGAAGCTGCAGGTGTGCGGGGTGATGGGCGGCCGCAGGATCGACGAGATCACCGACCACGTGTTCGCCGTCTCCGGCCGCATCAGCTCGACCTGGGGTGGGAACCTCACGGACATGGTGCGCGCGCGCCGGATGCTCGAGGTCATCGAGGCGGACGGGCTGATCGAGCGCGCGGGCGTGCTCGGCAAGGAGCTCGTGGCGCGTCTGGAGGAGCTCGTGGCCGCGCATCCGGGGGTGCTGTCCAACGCGCGTGGCCGCGGCCTGATGTGCGCAGTCGACCTGCCGGACCGCGACACGCGCGACGTGGTGATCGAGCGCCTGCGCATCGAGGAGCACGTCCTCGTGCTGCCCTGCGGCGAGCGCAGCCTGCGTTTCCGACCCACGCTCGCGGTGACGGCTGACGAGCTTGCCAAGGCGTGCGACGCGCTCGAGCACGTGCTGAGTCGACCGGGGACGGCAGGCCCCCACCGCGTGCTGACCGAGTGAGCAGGCCAAGCGACGCCGGGCGTCCTACGATCGCCAGGACGGCGTGACCAGGGGAGGTTCGTCATGACTCGCACATACGCGTCTCGCATCGCCGGGGAGCTGCGCCCCGGAGCGCCGGGAGGAACGCTTGCCAACACGAACCCGGCCCGCACCGACGAGGTGGTAGCCGACGTCGCCCTGGCGGACGCCGGCGCGTTCGTGGACGCCGCACGTGCCGCCGGCGACGCCCAGCGTGAGTGGGCCGCCGTGCCCGCGCCCGTCCGCGGGCGGGCGATCGCGCAGCTCGGCCGGCTGTTCGAGGCGAACAAGGAGGCGCTCGCCCGCGCGGTGACGCGCGAGATCGGCAAGCCCTACGCCGAGGCGCTGGGCGAGGTGCAGGAGATCATCGACACCTGCGACTTCTTCCTCGGCGAGGGGCGGCGCCTGTACGGGCAGACGGTGCCGAGCGAGATGCCGGACAAGCAGCTGTTCACCTTCCGCAAGCCCCTCGGCGTGGTGGCGGTCGTCACCGCCGGGAACTTCCCGGTCGCGGTGCCCAGCTGGTACCTGGTGCCGGCGCTGCTCAGCGGCAACGCGGTCGTGTGGAAGCCGGCCGAGTACGCGGCGGCGTGCTCGACCGCCTTCGCCGAGATCTTCTGGCACGCGGGCATCCCGGAGGGGGTCGTGAATCTCGTCCTCGCCGACGGACCGACGACGTTCGACGGGCTGTCCGAGGCGCTGGAGGCGGGCCTGGTCGACAAGGTGGGGTTCACCGGCTCGAGCGCCGTGGGCCGGCGCATCGGCGAGCTGTGCGGCCGCCACCTGCAGAGCCCCTGCCTCGAGCTGGGGGGCAAGAACCCGCTGGTCGTGATGCCCGACGCCGAGCTCGACCTCGCGGTGGAGGGCGCGCTGTTCTCGGGCTTCGGCACCGCGGGACAGCGCTGCACCTCGCTCGGCGTCGCGATCGTGCACGAGTCCGTGCACGACGAGTTCCTCGAGCGCTTCACCCGTGCGGTCGCGCAGGCACCGGTGGGCGACCCGATGGCCGAGGTGCTCTACGGGCCGATGATGAACGAGCGCTTCCTGCAGCGCTTCCTCGGCTGGCTCGACCTCGTGGAGGGCCACCACACGCTGCACGGCTCCACGGGGACGGGGCGCATCAGCCCGGACAACCCCCGTGAGGGGTTCGTCGGCGACCCCGCGGCCGGCTTGTACTGCCACCCGACGATCGTCGACGGGGTCACCGCCAAGGACGAGCTGTACCGCACCGAGACGTTCGGCCCGATCGTGCCCGTGGCCACCTTCGGCACGTTCGACGAGGCGCTCGAGCTCGCCAACGGCCACGGCTACGGGCTGTCGGCGTCGATCTACACGACCGACCCCCGCAACGCCTTCCGCTACCGGGAGGGCGTCACCGCGGGCATGGTGAGCATCAACAACTCGACGTCCGGGGCCGAGGCGCACCTGCCGTTCGGCGGCAACGGCAAGTCCGGCAACGGCGGCCGGCTGTCGGGCCTGTGGGTGCTCGACCAGCTCACGAGCTGGCAGAGCATGAACTGGGACTACTCAGGCAAGCTCCAGAAGGCCCAGATGGACGTCGCCGATGTGAGCGCCGACCTCGACTTCCGTCTCGGATGAGCGCGACACCGCCGCGCGTCGCCATCGCGACGTGCGCCGAGGTCGCCGAGCTCGACGCCGACGGGCAGGCGCTCGTCGACGAGCTCGGCCGGCTGGGCGCGCAGGCGGTGCCCGCGGTGTGGGACGACCCGGAGGTGGCCTGGGGCGCCTTCGACGTCGTGGTCGTCCGGTCCACCTGGGACTACGCGGAGCGCCGCAAGGCCTACCTCGCGTGGGCGGAGGCCGTGGCGTGCGTGACGCGGCTGGTCAACCCCGTCGAGGCGCTGCGCTGGAACACCGACAAGCGCTACCTCGCCGATCTGGCCGCCCGGGGCGTGCCGGTCGTGCCGACCGCCTTCGTCGAGCCGGGCCACGCCGTCGTCCTGCCCACCGCCGCCGAGTTCGTCATCAAGCCCGCGGTGTCGGCCGGGGCCCGTGACACGGCACGCTACGCCCAGGCCGATGCCGACCTGGCGCGCGCCCACGCGGAGGCGCTGCTCGCGGCCGGCCGCCCCGTGGCGCTCCAGCCCTACCTCGAGACGGTGGACCGCACGGGGGAGACCGCGCTCGTCTACCTCGACGGGCGCTTCAGCCACGCCCTGCGCAAGGGCCCGCTGCTCGAGCGCGGCGGCGGGCCGGTGGAGGGGCTGTTCGCCGTCGAGGACATCACGGCGCGGGTGGCGACGCCCGCTCAGCGTGCTGTCGGGGATCGGGCGCTCGCCGAGGTGCAGCGCCGCTTCGGCACCCCGGCCTACGCCCGGGTGGATCTCCTCCCCGGGCCCGGCGCAGCCGCGCTGCTGCTCGAGCTGGAGCTCACCGAGCCCTCGCTGTTCCTCGCCGAGGGGGGTGCGAGCGCCGCCCCGCTGGCCGCAGCGCTGCTGCGGGAGCTGCCGCGTTGACGCGGGTATCGCCACCCGGCAGGGTGGGGTACGGTTCCCGTGACAGGATGGACGTGCCAGCAGAAAGGGAGCGCCATGGAAGTAAAGGCCGGCGACACGATCGAGATCCTGTCGAACAAGGTCGACACGCCTACGCGCCGGGGCAAGGTCATCGAGATCATCAGCGAGGACCCCTTCGAGCTGCGGGTCAAATGGTCCGACGGGCACGAGAGCACGCTCTACCCGAACACGGGCATGCTGCGCGTGCTCGATCACGAGCAGGGCTGACCCTGAGCGCGGCCGCCCCGCGCGGGGCAGCCGCCCTCAGCGGCGCACGCGGGCGCTGCCGGTGCCGTCCTGCCCGGCGTCCGGTTCCAGGGCTGGGGGGAT
>SKPY01000433.1 GCA_007119305.1 Nitriliruptorales bacterium | reverse complement strand
GTCCCTGCGGGGGCCCCGACGTCGCCAGGCGGCACGTCAGGCAGCGCCAGCCCCCGCGCGCGGTGCAGGCGCCAGGCGGCTGCGGCCACGGCTGCGCCGAGTGCGACCGGCCACAGCCCGTCCCAGACGGTTGCGGGGCTCAGTGCGGGCAGGTCGAGCGGACCCAGGAAGGCCGCCGGCAGCACCCACGTGCCGACCGCCACGCCTGCGAGCACGAGCGCCCACGCGCCGAGCTGTCCCCGCTCGAGCGTGCGGCGGGGGGTCCGGTGCACGAGCACGAACAGCAGACGGCCCAGCAGCAGCGTCGTCCCGACGGCAGCCAGCGACAGCGCCAGCGTCACCGTCCCCGCCCAGCCGCCGCCGAGCAGCGCGACCGCCTCCTTGGTCCAGGTCTTCGCCGCCACCCCGCTGCTTGGCGGCAGGCCGGCGAGCGCCGCTGCCGGCAGGGCCATCCCGATGAGCACGAGGCGGTGGCGTCGCGCAGCCAGCGCAGCGCCGGCCAGCCCTGCACCGAGGAACAGCGCGCCCTTCGCGAGGCCGTGGTGGAAGGCGTAGGCGGCGGCCGTCGCGATAGCCGGTGGCGCCGCGTCGGGTGCACCGGCGGCGACCCCGACGAGCACCGCCACGATCCCCATCTGGCTCACGCTCGAGTAGGCGAGCACGACCTTCGGGTCGCGCTGGGTGAGCCCGAGCGCGACGCCCACGAAGGCGCTGGCCAGCCCGACCGTCACGAGGGTGACCGACCAGCCGGGCAGCGCCGCCTCGCCCAGGGGCAGGACCCGCACCCAGCCGAGGAAGCCGGCCTTGATCATCGCCCCGCTCAGCACCGCGCTCGCCGCGACGGGCGCCGCCGGGTGGGCGAGCGGCAGCCACACGTGCAGCGGCACGATGCCGGCCTTGACGCCGAAGCCGGCGAGCAGCAGGCCGACGATGAGGTCGCGCTGCGGGGCCCGCGCAACCGCCGCCCCGAGGCCGGCGAGCTGCAGGTCCCCGGCGGCGGCCACGGCGAGCAGCAACCCGGTGAGCAGCAGTGCCTCCCCGGCCACGGCCAGCCCGATGTAGACGCGGCCCGCCCGCAGGGCGAAGGCCGTGCGGTCGTGGACGACGAGGCCGTAGGCGGCGAAGGTCATGAGCGCGAACAGCGCGTAGAACGACAGGACGTCGGCGGCCAGGACGAGGCCGAGATTGCCGGTCATCGTGAGCAGCATCAGGGGGCCGAAGCCGCGGCTGCGGGCCGCGAGCGCCCGCCCGTAGGCGCCGGCGCATGCCCACAGGAAGGCGGTCATCGTGAGCAGCAGGCGACCCAGCGGATCCAGGTCGAGCCGCATGTCGAGCAGCACCCACGCAAGATCGGGCGGTGACGTCGGCGCACCGAGCAGCGCGAGGGCGAGGGCGGGCAGCGGGGCCACGGGCAGCAGCCATGACCACCGCGGGCGGACCAGCAGCGCCGCAGCGGCGCCGAGCGGCAGGATCAGCGGCAGGAGCCAGACGAGAGCCCTCATGGCCGCCCCAGGACCTCTTGGGCGATGAAGCCCGCCCACGACAGCGGGCTCAGCGGCACGCCGGCGAAGACGCCGAGCACGAGCACGCTCGCCCCGGTCGCCACGGGGGGCAGCAGCAGCCACCAGCTGACCTCGAGCAGGCCTGCCCGCTCGGGCGCGTGCGTTGCCGCGCCCTCGGGCGCACGGAACCAGGCCCGTGCGATGACTGGGAGGAAGTAGGCGGCGTTGAGCAGGCTGCTGGCGACGAGCACGGCGAGCACCCACCCCTGGCCCGACTCGAGTCCGCCGAGGCCCAGATACCACTTCGTGAAGAAGCCCGCCGTCGGCGGGATGCCGATCATGCCGAGCGCGGCGACGGTGAACGCGGCCATGGTCAGCGGCAGCTTGCGGCCGACGCCGCGCATCTCGCTGACCTTCGTGACCCCGAGCGCCTTGGTGAGGTTGCCGGCGCAGTAGAACAAGGTGACCTTCTGGATGCCCTGGTGCACGAGGTGCGCGAGCCCGCCCGTGGCGCCGGTGAGCCCGACCGTGGCGACCCCGAGCACGATGTAGGACAGCTGGCTCACCGTGGAGTAGGCGAGGCGGCGCTTCAGGTCGTCCTGGGTCAGCGCGCGCAGCGACCCGTACACGATCGTGACCGCCGCCGCGACGGCCAGGGGGGTGAGGACCCCGAGGTCGACCGCCAGCGGCAGCCCGTACAGGTCGTAGACGACCCGGACGATCCCGTACGCGCCGGCCTTCACGACTGCCACGGCGTGCAGCAGCGCGCTCACCGGCGCGGGGGCGACCATCGCCTGCGGCAGCCAGCCGTGCAGCGGCACGAGCGCGGTCTTGAAGCCCAGCCCGCCGACGAGCAGCACGAAGATCACCGTCAGCTCCGTGCGGTGGGCCAGGGCGATGCCGGTCAGCGCGCCGTGCTCGAGGAACTCGACCGACCCGGCGAGGCTGTGCAGCCAGGCGATCCCCACCAGCAGGATCGCCCCCCCGGTGACCGTGTAGAGCAGGTACGCACGACCACCGGCGAGCGACCGCTCGTCGCCGCGCTGCACCACGAGCGGGTAGGTCGTGACGGTCAGCAGCTCGTAGAAGAGCAGGAACGTGACCAGGTTGCCGGCCAGCGCGATCCCGATCGTCGCGCTCACGCACAGGCTGAAGAACCCGAAGAACCGGCTCTGGTGAGGCTGCCCCGCGAGGTAGCCGACGGCGTAGATCGTGGTCGTCAGCCACAGCAGCGACGACAGCGTCACGAACAGCAGGGGGATGGGGTCCACCCGCAGCACGAGGTCGACGCCGGGCAGGAACGCCGACCGCCACTCGTACTCGTGGCCGGTGAACACCCCCACGATGAGCACGCCGGCCAAGGCCACCTTGAGCACCGCCCCGGCCATGTTGATCACCCTGCGGGCGAGGTCGCGCTCCTCAGGCAGCAGGAAGATGATCGCCGCGGGCAGCAGCGACGCGAGCAGCAGGGCCAGCGGCAGTCCCGCGCTCCAGTCCACGTCAGCCCCCGACCAGTCCGCGCAGCGGTGGCCCGAGCTCCAGCAGCGTGAGCAGCTCGAGGGGCCGCAGTCCGAGCACCAACGCGGTCGCGGCGAGCAGCAGCGCGACGACGTCCGCCCAGCCCCGGACGGCCGTGGCGGGCAGGCCTGCTGGCACGGGAGCGAAGGCGCGCTTCACGACACGCATGAGGTAGGCGGCTGTGAGCAGGCTGCCGACGACGATGACGGGCACCCACCACCACTGGCCCGTCTCCACGCTCGCGACGAGCAGGTACCACTTCGCGACGAAGCCCCCCGTGGGGGGCAGGCCGACCAGGCTGACGGCGGCGATGCCGAAGGCGAACACCGCGACGGGCCGCCGGGTCGCGCTGCCGGCGAGCTCGGCGACGGTCTCACCGCCCGCGGTGCGGGTGAGGAGGACCGCGACCATCAGCATGGCCGCCTTCGGCAGGGCGTGCGCGATCGCGTGCAGGATGCCGCCGGTCCAGGCGTCCGCCGCGCCGGCCATGACCAGGGGAGGCAGGAGGAACAGCAGGCCCAGCTGCGCGACCGTCGAGTGCGCGATGAGCAGCTTGAGCTGCTGGGCGCGCAGGGCGTTGAGCGAGCCCCACAGCACCGCCGCCGCGCCGAGCACCCCCAGCAGCTGCGCGGCGCTCGGCGGCGCGGCCCCGGGCAGCGCGTCGAACCACAAGCGCACGAGGACCGCGAACGCGGTCTTGACCACCACGGCGGACAGGATCGGGCTCACGGTGCTGGGCGCGAGGGTGTGCGCCGCAGGCAGCCAGAACGCCAGCGGCACGAGCGGCACCTTCAGGAGCAGGCCGGCCGTCATCACCGCAAGACCCCACCGGCCGGCGGGCGCCGCCGCGAGCTCCGCGGGCAGCGCAGCCAGCACCACCGTGCCGGCCGCGTCCCACACCAGGGCGATGCCCAGCAGGAACGTCACGGAGGCGACGAGCTCGGCGTAGAAGTAGCGGGCGCCGGCCACGAGCGTGCGCGCGCCGCCCCCCAGGATGACGAGCGCAGCGCCGGCGATGCCGATCAGCTCGAGCATGAGGTAGACCGTGAAGAGGTCGCCGGCGAGGAACAGCGTGTGCAGCCCGGCCCACAGCACTAGCCACAGCGGCCAGTAACCCGGGTGCCCGGCCCGGGCGTCGCCGCGCTGCGTGGCGGCGAACGCGCCGGCGAACACGCCCACGGCCGCGGTCATGAGCACCATGGACACGGCAAGCCCGTCGGCGACGAGCACGAACTCCGCGCCCGCCGGCGCGGGGGTGCGCACGGTGAGCGGCTCAGCCGTGCGCCACAGTTGCCAGCCGAGCAGGGCTGCCGCGCCGCCCGTGGCGGCCGTCGCGCCCAGCCCCACAGCCAGCTGGACGCGTCCGCGCGTCAGCGCTGCAAGACCGGCGCCGACCGCCGGCACGCCCACGGTCGCAAGGATGAGCGCCATCACACGGGCTCGTCATCGATCGGCAGGGGCTCGCCCGCCGCCTCGGCAGCGCGGCGCTCCAGGTAGACGGCAAAGGCGAGCAGGCCGGCGAGCGTCGCCGCGCTGGCCAGCACCAGCCACCACGTGACCGCCCGCGCCGGAGCGCCGGCCGCCAGTGCCAGCAGGGAGCCGACCGCCATGGTGGCAAGGCCAGCCAGCCGGCCCTTGAGGCGCGTGCCCGCGAACACCGCGACCAAGCCGGCCACGTAGGCGAGCGCTCCGGCGCCGAGCAGGAGCCCGCTCACGGCCTGCAGCCTGCGCCAGCCGCGTGAGCGCGTCGGAAGCCGCACGTGCGGGGCAGGATGCTCAACGGCCCGGGCAGCCTCCGGAGATCACGGTCGCGACGAACCAACGCGGGGCATCATGCCAAAGCCGCCCGGGCGGGGTCACGTCCCCGCCACGCCCAGGGCAGACGAGGCGCCGTGCCCGAGCAGGGACGAGCCACGCAGCCCGCGCCATCTAGGTAGAGTCCTCGGCCACGTCGAACCGTGCGTAGCGACGCTTGGCCTCCGCGACCACGCTGCCGGCGAGCAGGGCGAGCGGCTCGTACTCGGCAACTAGCGGCCCGTTTTCCGGGCCGCGGGCCACGACCTTGCCACGGAGCACCCACGGACGACACCCGTCGTCGGCGTTGTCCATGAGGTTGACGGACAGGCCCGAGAGCTCGAGCCCGCTCTCGTAGTCGTGGCTGCGGCGGTCGCGGTCGTGGGCAGGGCCCTTCGAGAAGCGTAGGTACACGTCGGGGGCGATGTGCTGCGCGAGCTCGGCTAGCGAGGAGAAGATCGGCAGACCCTCGGCGTCCTGTGCGGTGTGCCTGGCATGTCCGGCGGCCGGCGATGCGGGCGGTCACTGTCTGACGTTTCGTGATACACTCCGGTCATGAGCGAGATGATCTCCGTACGGCTCGACGAGGACGCGCGCCGCGCCCTTGCCGAACTCGAAGCCACCGGCCTCTCGCGTTCGGAAGCCGTCCGGCATGGCTTGGTCGTCGCGGCCCAGCGACTGCGCGATCGCCAGCGGCTCATCGACGAGGCGGCAGAGCTTGCAGCCGACGAGGTCGACCGCGCGGAAGCCGCAGAGGTGGCCGCCATGATGGAGGATCTGCGTGCGCCGTGGTGACGTCTTCCGGCTCCGCCTCGGACGACGTCAAGGGCATGAGCAGTCAGGCATCCGCTACGGCGTCATCGTGCAGTCCGATGCGTTGCTGCGGCTGTCGACGGTGCTTGTTGCGCCAACCTCGACGGCCGCTCGCCAAGCGTCCTTCCGACCGGAGATCGAGATCGACGGCAGCGTGACGCGGGTGTTGGTGGAGCAGACCGGGGCCATCGACGTGACCAGGCTCGGGGACTACCGGGGTCACCTCTCGACCGAGGAACAGTGGGGTGTCGATCTCGCCCTCGAAACGGTCCTGGATCTGCGGTAGGGCACGCCCGATGAGCTCCCCGGCCACGCCCCCCGGCCCCCTCACGAACCCAGGCGCCGCTCCCTCTACGGGCCTGCACGAGCCCGTGCTGCTCGTTGGGCGCTGTCGCTTGCCACCGCTGGTCATCGCGGAGCAGCCTCCCACGAGCGCAACGTGGCCAACAGTGATGAGCAGCACACACTTACGGGTCAGTGCGATCGGCCACTCCGCACAGGGGCGTTGGACCTGTGCAAGGACACCCGGGAGCCGCGAGACTGCGCACTGATCCGCGTGTCTTTGCGTACGCCGGGGCCGTACGTGGACGCCGGGAACGGGTGACCACCCGCGGCCGGCGGGAGGAAGCCCACTGTGGAGATCTTCGGCGAGCACGTCCCGGGGGTGGTGCTGGTCCTCGGCGCCGTCGCGTTGGCGGCCGTGGTCGTGGTCCTCATCGACCTCGCCCGGCACGAGGTCAGGTATCTGCCCAAGTGGGCGTGGGCGCTGATCGTCGTGCTCGTCAGCTTCCCGATCGGTGCGATCGTCTACTTCGTGGT
>SKPY01000289.1 GCA_007119305.1 Nitriliruptorales bacterium | reverse complement strand
GCGTCGTCACCTGCTGGTTGCACGCGCGGCGTCGGCTCCTGCGCGCGGCGTGGGCTCCCGCGCGCGGCGCAGCCTAGCGCGCGTGCCAGACGTCGACGTGGTACGCGCGCAGGGCGACGTCGGCGGTCACGAGCAGCACCCGCAGGGCTCGTCGAAGTCCTCCGGGACGTCGAAGCGCCCACGATCGAAGCTGAGCCGGCGACCCGCAGCAGGCGGTGGGGGCACGAGCTGCGCGATCGCGCGACCCCGGCGTCAGCCGTGCGCGTCGAGCAGGCGCCGGGCCTCCTCGACGTCGCGACGGATCTGCGCGACGAGGTCGTCGGGGCCGGCGAAGCGCCGCTCGTCCCGCAGTCGGTGGTGGAACTCCACCGTTCCCGTCGTGCCGTAGAGGTCCCCGTCCCAGTCGAGCAGGTGCGCCTCGACCTGGAGGTCCGTACCGCCGAACGTGGGCTGGTGCCCGACGTTCGTGACGCACGGATGGCTGCCGCCTGCGGGGAGGGCGAAGCGGCCTGCGTACACCCCGGCGAGGGGCAGCGCGAGCCGGGGATCCACCTGCAGGTTGGCGGTGGGGAAGCCGAGCGCCACGCCTCGCCGGTCGCCGCGGATGACGATGCCGTCCACCGTGTGCGGGCGGCCGAGCATCCGCGCGGCGCGTCTGACGTCCCCGCGCTCCACCGCGGCACGGATCTCGGTGGATGAGATCACGGTGCCGTCGAGCTCGAGCAGGCTGACGCCCTCAGCGGTGAAACCGCGCATGGGGCCGAGCTCGGCCAGCGTCGCGAGGTCCCCTGCCGCCTTGTGCCCGAAGCGGAAGTTCACCCCGACGACCACCCGGCGTGCGCGCAGCGCTCCTGCGGCCACGAGGTCCACGAACGCTGCAGGTGAGCGATGGCGCAGCTCGTCGTCGAAGGACAGCACGACGACGAGGTCGACCCCCTGCTCGGCGAGCGCGGCGGCACGGCGCCGCGGGGTCATGAGCAGCTTCGGCTGGCTGCCCGGCTTGACCACCTCCATCGGATGGCGGTCGAACGTGACGACCGCGCTGCGCACCCCCTCGTCCGCAGCCGCCTTGGCCGCCCGCCGGATGATCGTCTGATGACCGCGATGCACCCCGTCGAAGAACCCCACCGAGACGACGGATGGGGCGGGCTCGACCGCCTCGAGACCGGTGACGATGTGCGCGCGGTCAGCCATCCGCAGCCTCCGCGTTCGCGGACGCCGGTGCGAGCACCGCCAGGGGCTTCGCCTTGCCGCCACGATCCTCGACCATCGCGACGAGGGTGCCGTCGGCGGCGAGCGCGGCGACCGGCCCGTCGTGTCCGGTCGCCTCGAGCGGACGCCCGTGGCTGAGTGCCGTCCGCGTGGCGTCGTCGAGCACCACCACCGGACGGTCGGCCACAGCCTCGGCTGGCGAGATGAGCGCGTCCGCCAGCCGCCCGCCCTCGACCAGCGCGATGACGTCATCCAGAGGCCGGGCCTGATCGAGCGCGAGGCGACCCGAGGCCAGGCGGCGGAGCGCGACGAGGTGGGCGCCCACGCCGAGACGTGCACCCACGTCGGCCGCGAGGGTGCGGACGTAGGTGCCGGCAGAGCAGGTGACGAGGAACGAGGCCTCGGGACGGGCACCCGGGTCGAAGGATTCCAAGACGAGGTCGTGGATGGTGACGCGGCGCGCCTGGCGCTCCACCTCCTCGCCACGGCGAGCCTTCGCGTACAGCCGTTCCCCCCCGACCTTGACGGCCGAGACCATCGGGGGGACCTGCTCGATGTCGCCGAGGAACGCCTTCAACGCCTCGCACAGCGCTTCCTCGTCGACGGCTGACGCGTCGCGCTCGCGCACGACCTCCCCCCCGGCGTCCAGCGTCGACGTCTCGACCCCGAGCCGCATGCGCGCGGCGTAGGTCTTGTGGCAGGCCTGGAGAAAGGGGGTGAGGCGGGTCGCACGGCCGACGGTGAGCACCAGCACGCCTGTGGCGTCGGGGTCCAACGTGCCCGCATGACCGACCTTGACCTTGACCTTGCCCTTGGCCCCCGCCGCACGCCGCGCCTGGCGCAGCGCACGGCGCACAACCGCGACCACGTCATGGCTCGTCATCCCCGCCGGCTTGTCGACCACGAGCACGCCATCCATCACGCCTCCCCCCGGCCTTCGGCGGCGATCGCGTCACGCACGGCTGCGACCACGTCCTCCAGGGATCCGCTGGCCTCGAAGCCGGCGGCGTAGACGTGCCCGCCCCCACCCAGCTGCTGGGCCACCGCGCCCACATCCACCGTGCGCTTGCTGCGCAGCGACGCCTGCCAGCTGCCGTCGGCCTGCTCTTTGCAGACCAGCGCGCACTCCGCCGCCGCGATGGTTCGCAGGACGTCGATCAGCCCCTCCGTCTCGGCGAGGCTCACGCCGGCTCCGGTGAGCTCCGCCTGCGTCACCGCCGTCCAGACGAGCCCGACGCCCGGCTCGAACGCTGCCCGTTGCAGCGCGCTCGCCAGCACCTTGAGGTAGCCGAAGCTGTGGGTCTCCCACAGCTGGCGGTTGATCCAGGCCTGATCGATCCCGGTGGCCAGCAGCCGCGCCCCGAGCTGCATGCTCGCTGGGGTCACGCTCGAGTACGTGAAGCGTCCCGTGTCCGTGACGAGGCCGACGTAGAGGCACGTGGCGATGTCGCGGTCGAGCGTGACGCCGAGGCGGTCGATCAGGTCGGTGACGATCTCAGCGGTCGCGGCCGCGTCGGGGACGACGAGCCTGACATCGCCGAACTCCGCCCCCGCGGCATGGTGGTCGATCACGAGCACCTGCGCCGCCTGCGCTGCCAGCGCCTGGAGACAGCCCAGCCGCTCCGGCGTCGCGCAGTCGAGCGCCACGAAGACGTCAGGCGCCGGCTTGAACCCGTCCGGACCGCTCAGGTGCTCGAGATCCGGCAGGAAGGCGTACGGGGTCGGGACGACCAGCCCGCCACCTTCCACGTCGCCGGCCCAGCCCGCGTCGACGTGCACGTCACGGCCGGCAGCGACAGCCCGACGCAGGGCGAGCATCGAGCCGATGCCGTCGCCGTCCGGATCGACATGGCAGGCGAGCGCCACGCTGCCCGCCGTGGCAAGCGCCTCGACAGCACGTTCCCACACTGCGTCGCCGGCGCTCATTCGCGGTGGCGTTCCTCGCGCAGCAGCGCCTCGATGCGTCGCCCGCGCTCAGGTACGGGATCCTCCACGAAGCGCAGCTCGGGGACGTGACGGATGCGCAGACGAGCTCCGAGCTCGCGGCGCAGCAGCGAGCGCGCGCTGTCGAGGCCCTTCAGCGTCGCCGCGCGCGTCTCGGCGTCGTCGGGCAGCACGGTGAAGAACACCTCCGCGTAGCCGAGGTCCGTGCTCGTGCGCACTTCGGTCAGGGTGACGAACCCGATCCGCGGGTCCTTCAACCCGGGCAGCTGTTCGGCGAGGACCTCCCGGACCGCCTCGTTGACGCGCCTGATTCGTTGCGAGGAGGACATCTTGGGATCACCCGAGCGTCGTGGGTCGTGGGCTGCCGATCCTAGCCGTTCGGGGCGGCAGAGCAGCGCTTGCCGGGCCGGCAACGCCGCCGGACGCGGCCTGGAGCCCCGTCGTCCGGACGGATGCGTCCGGCGTGCCCCCATACGACAATGTCCGCGCGACCCGCCCCACCAGCCGCCATGAGCGAGGACCCATGCACACCACTGAGGTCAAGGTCCGCTTCAGCGAGCTCGACCCGTACGGCCACGTGAACCACGCCGTCTACCTCACCTACTTGGAGACGGCCCGCATCGAGGCGCTCGCGTCCATCGGGTACGACCTCGCGACCTTGCGTGGGGCCGGCCTGCACCTCATCGTCGTGGAGCTGAGCGTGCGCTACCACCTGCCGGCCGGGCTCGGTGATGTGCTCCGCATCGAGACGGCGGTCGCCGAGCGGCGCCCCGCCTCGTCTCGCTGGCGCCAGTGCATCCGCCGCGGCGACGACCTGCTCGCCAGCGCCGAGCTGCGGGGCGCCATCACGGGGCTCGACGGTCGGGCCCGCCGCGCACCCGACGGGTTCCGTGACGCGCTCGCTCCGCTGTGCGCCCCCGCCCCGACCGCGCCTTGAGGCCGGTGCGGCCGGACGCCGCGCGAGGCCCGCCGGCACCCTGCGTCACTCCGTGGCGGTGATCTGCACCTCGATCCGGGTGACCTCGATCCGCGGCTCGCGGTAGACGATCTTCTCGACCTGCTGCGCCACCTTGCGGGCGCCGATCTCGCTGTTCGCGGCGATGGCCACTCCGAGTGCGGCGCGCTGCCACAGGTCGTGGTGGTCGATCTCGGCGACGGACACGTTGAGCCCGTTGCGCAGGTCGGCCACGAGGCTCTTGACAACCGCGCGCTTGGCCTTGAGCCCCTGGGCGGCGGGGACGTGGACCTCGACGGTAACCAAGGCCGCGATCATCAGCCCTCCTCGACTGCAGGCAGACGGGAGCGCACGCCAGCAACGGCCTGCTGGAGCACGGAGGCGGCCGGACGGCTACGTACGGGCGACCTCGCGCTCCTCGTACATCTCGAACTCGTCGCCGACCTTCACGTCCTGGAACTTCTCCAGGCCGACGCCGCACTCGTAGCCCGTCGCCACCTCGGTGACGTCCTCTTTGAAGCGCTTCAGCGAGCCGACCTTGTCATCGGCAACGATGACACCGTCGCGCACGACACGGACCGCGCCGTTGCGCCGGATGGTGCCCTCGGTGACGTAGCAGCCGAACACCATCCCGGCGCGGGGGACGCGGAACAGCTCGCGCACCTCGGCGCGGCCGAGGACGACCTCCTCGTACTCCGGCGCGAGCAGGCCCTTCACGGCCTTCTCGATGTCCTCGACCGCCTGGTAGATGACCGAGTAGGAGCGCAGGTCCACGCCGGTCTCCTCGATCGCCTCGCGGGCGTTCGCCTCGGGCCGGACGTTGAAGGCGATGATGATCGCGTCGCTCGCCTCGGCGAGGCTCACGTCGTTCTCGGTGACCGCACCGACGCCCTTGTGCACGATGCGCACCTTGACCTCGCCCGGCAGCTCGAGCTTGGCCATCGCGTCGGCGATCGCCTCGACCGAACCGGCGACGTCACCCTTCACGATGAGGTTCAGGTGCTGGAGCTTGCCCTCCTCGATGGCCCCGGACAGCTCTTCCAGCGACATGGTCTTGCGCTGCTCGGCCAGCTCCATGCGCCGCAGCCGGGACTGCCGGCCAGCGGCGATGTCGCGGGCGGAGCGCTCGTCCTCCACGACGCGGAACTCGTCGCCGGCGTCGGGCACCTCGCTCCACCCGAGCACCTGAACCGGCTTGGACGGTCCGGCCTCTGCGACCAGGTTGCCGTCGTCGTCGAACATCGCCCGCACCTTGCAGTCCGCGATGCCGGCGACGACGTTGTCGCCGACGCGCAGGGTGCCGGCCTGCACCAGCACGGTCGCGACGGCGCCGCGTCCCCGGTCGAGGTGCGCCTCGATGACCGCGCCCCGCGCCGGCCGGTCGGGGTTGGCCTTGAGCTCGAGGATGTCGGCCTGCAGCAGCACCATCTCGAGCAGGTCGTCGAGGCCCTGACGGGCCTTCGCGGACACGTCCACCATGGTGGTGTCGCCGCCGAACTCCTCGGCGACGAGGTCGTGCTCGGTGAGCTGGGTGCGCACGCGGTTCGGGTCGGCCGTCTCCAGGTCGACCTTGTTCACCGCGACGAGGATCGGCACATCCGCGGCTTTGGCGTGGTTGATCGCCTCGACGGTCTGCGGCTTGACCCCGTCGTCGGCGGCAACCACGAGGATCGCGACGTCGGTGACCCGCGCCCCCCGGGCGCGCATCTGCGTGAAGGCCTCGTGGCCGGGGGTGTCGATGAAGGTGACCTTGCGGCCGTCCTTGGTGACCTGGTACGCGCCGATGTGCTGGGTGATCCCGCCCGCCTCACCGGACACGACATCGGTCTGCCGGATGGCGTCGAGCAGCAGGGTCTTGCCGTGGTCGACGTGGCCCATGACCGTGACGACGGGTGCACGCGGCTGGAGCGCGCCGGGGTCTTCATCCTCTTCCGCACCGAACTCGAGCTCTTCGGGGGTCACGAAGTTGACGTCGGCCTCGAGCTCTGCGGCAGCGAGCTCGACCAGGTCCTGCGACAGCGACTGCGTCACCGTCACCATCTCGCCGAGCCCGAACAGCACGCGCACCACGTCGGTCGGGTTGACCCCGATCAGCCGCGCGAACTCGCCGACCGTGACGCCGGGCAGCACGTCGACCGGCCCCTCGGTCTGGGCCTTGACAGGCCCGGGCTGCTTGCGCTTGCGCGGTGTGGCCTGTTCCTCGAACGCCTCCTGGAGGGTTTGCTCCTTGCGCTTCTTGCCCTTCTTGCCCTTCTTGCCACGGCCGGCCGGGGCGCCCGGACCCCCGGGCGGGGGTGCACCGGGTGCGCCGGGTGCACCTGGTGCGCCGGGCGCAGGTGGGCGGGCAGGCGC
>SKPY01000137.1 GCA_007119305.1 Nitriliruptorales bacterium | reverse complement strand
GCGCCGGCGACCGCGCCGCGGTGGGCCGCGAGCTGGCCGCCAGCCACGCCAGCCTGCGTGACGACTTCGGCGTCGTCACCCCCGAGCTCGACGCGATCGTCGCGGCGGCGCTGGCCCAGCCCGGATGCATCGGCGCCCGCATGACCGGGGCCGGCTTCGGGGGCTGCGCGGTCGCGCTCGTGGTTCGCGACCAGGCGGAGGAGGTCAGTGCCGGCACGGTCCGCCGCTACACCGAGCGCACGGGCCGCGAGGCCGCGGTGCTCGCCTGCCGGCCCGCTCACGGTGCAGGTGAGGCCGACCCCGACCTCACCACCACACGCCAGGAGGACGCAAGCGGGCGGCACGGGTGACCCGGGCGTAGCGATCGGCCAGCTGCGGCGCGTGGGGCATGGCGAGACGGTCGCCGGGGCGGGCCACGAGGGAGCGCAACCTGCGCACGCGCTCCTCCGTGGGCGGCTGGGTCCGCAGCAGGAGCGGGTCGGGGGTCCGCCGGTGCGGCACGACGATCCGCTCCCAGATGCGCCCCTCCTGGCGCTCCAGGACCTGCAGTGCGCTTGCGAGGCCGTCCGGGTCGCCGGTCAGGCGCGCGGCAGGTGGGTGAGCCGTCCGACGGTGTCGGCGAGGGTCATGATCCACAGGTCGTCGGAGCGGATGTGGGAGATCTCATGGGCAAGGACACCGGCGAGCTCACGGCCGGTGAGGTTGCGCACCAGCCCGTCGCCGATCGCGGCGTCGTCCCGCCGACCGAGCGCGAAGGCGTTCAGCATGCGCGTGGGCACGTAGTACAGCGCCGGGACCCGTGGCAGCCCGGCACGGCGGGCGAGCGCTTCCACCATGCGGTGCAGTCCCGGAGCGGCGTGGAGCGGCAGCGGCTGGGCGCCGTACATCCGCAGCATCCACGACGTCGGCACCTTCGGGCGCATGACCAAGGCGACAAGGCCACCCACGAGCACCCAGACGATGCCGGCCGGCCCCGCCACCAGCCAGGCGCACAGCGCGAGCATGCCGACCATGCCACCGAGCAGCAGCAGTGCCTGCGCGGCGTTGCGGAGCTTGTGGCGGCGTTGGGCTGCGAGGTCGATCTGCTCCACTGCTAGCACCTTCGAAGGCGGGCGTTGCAGCTGGGCGACGCGACCCGGCGGGACCGGCAGGCGTCGACCAGCCAGGCTAATTGAACGCCCGGTCGGGCGGCTGCCCCGCCGTACGCCGGCGGCCTGACCCCGGTCGGCTACCCTGCACGCGGTGACTGGCGCTGCGCTCCGCTCTCTCGGCCCTCTCGCACTCTGGCAGCTCCGAACGCCATGACCACACCGGACTACCTGGACATCGACGCCATCCGCGCCCGTGTGGCCGACTACGAGCCTCGAGCCAGGCCCGACGGGCACCGCAGCGTGTGGGCGGCCACGGCGCTGGTCGTGGCCTCCGGAGACCGCGGCCCCGACGTGGCGTTCATCCAGCGACCCTCACGGTCCGGGGACCGCTGGTCGGGCCAGATGGCCCTGCCAGGGGGCAAGTGCGACCCCGGTGACGGCAGCGCGATCTGCACCGCGAGGCGTGAGGCCCGTGAGGAGGTCGGCGTCGTGCTGCCCGATCCCGCCGGGCGCCTGGACGACGTCCGCGGCCGCACCCACCGTGGGATCGTCGCCACGTACGTCTTCGGACTGGACGAGCGGCCAGCGCTGCGTCCCGCACCGAGCGAGGTGGAGGCCGCCGTCTGGATCCCGCTGACGACGCTGCTCTCGCCCGCAGCGGCCTTCCGCTACCCGTGGGGCGGGATCGGACGGTTCCCCGCCATCCGGCACGAGCAGTACGTGATCTGGGGCCTCACGCACCGGATCCTGTCCTCGTTCGCGCAGGCGCTGGGCCTTGAGCTGCCCCGACCTGCATGACGGTCCGGCCGGTCACGCGACCGGGATGAGGACCAGCCCTACCGTGATGAGGTTGAACACGGCGTGGACGGCGATCGGCGTGGCCAGAGTTCCGCGCCGCTCGAACAGCCACCCCAGCAGCAGCCCCAGCGGCAGGATGAGCACGAAGGCGACGGGTCCGGCGCCCCCACCGAGCTCCTGCAGGATGTGCGCGGCGGCGAACGCCACGGCGGTCAGTACGATCGCCCACACGGCACGCATGTGCCGGCGCAGGGCAGGCTGGAGCATCCCACGGAAGAACAGCTCCTCGGATACCGGCGCGACGACGACAGCGGACAGGATGAGCCAGGGCGCAAGCCCGGGATCCGCCACCGCGTCCCGCACCTCCTGCTGCGGCTGCGGCAGCTCGTAGCCGGCCAGCGCCGCGAGGGCTTGGAGCAGGAGCCCGAGCACGATGTTGACCGCGAGGAACCCCCCAACCCCCCAGCCGATACCGATGAGCCAGTCCCTAGCGCGGGCCCGGGCGGGCCCCAGCAGACGACGCACCGCCCGGTACCGGGCGTGCACCCAGGCGAGCGTGATCCCGGTGAGCAACAGCAGGGGCAGGGGCAGCAGCAGCGGCGCCAGGGCGTCGGGGAGGCCGGGTGCCGGCGACAGCAGCGCGGCCGCGGCGATCACCACGCTGGTGGTGACGGCGGTGAGGAGCAGCACGAGCAGCGCGTCGAAGACGCCCCATGGCCCGGCAGCGGCGTGCTCAGGCTGCTCACCTGGGGCGGAGGCGTCACCCGCCTCCCGCGGGGTGGCGGTGTGGCCGTCTCCGGGGCCGGTGGCATCGCTCATCGGTGGTCCGCACCTGCTCTCGGGTCCTGCGCCACGTCACGTGGCCTGTTGCATCAGGCATGCCCGCACGGGCCGCCGTGCATGCCGGAACCCGGCACGCGGCGGCAGTCCGCGGGCCAGGGCGACGCCGGCGGCGCCTGGTTTCCTGCTGGGGGCGCAACCCCTGCTGTCGCGTGCCGAAGGTCCGGGCGCCGACGGGCCACATGGCCTGTGACGGCTCCGGGGATCATCGGCATGGTGAGGATGCCATCACTGCCCGCTATGGTGCTGGCCGACCCGGAGCCCAACATGCACATCCTCGTCTCTGCTGCGTCCAAGCACGGCGCGACGGCTGAGATCGCCGCGGCTGTCGCCGAGACCCTGAGCGATCGTGGCTTCAGGGTGACCCTCAAGAACCCCATCGAGGTCGGCCACCTCGGCCGCTACAGCGCCGTGGTCCTCGGCAGCGCGGTCTACGCCGGCCGCTGGCTGGAGCCTGCGCGGACGCTGGCCGACCGGGTCGGCCACGAGCTCGCAGGGCGTTCCGTGTGGCTGTTCTCGAGCGGACCGATCGGCGATCCGCCCCAACCCGGCGAGGATCCCGTGGACGCAAGCGCGATGGTGGAGGCCACCGCAGCGCGGGGGCACATGGTCTTCGCCGGCAGGCTGGAGCGGAGCCGTCTGAGCTTCGGTGAGCGCGCGATCGTGCGCGCCCTGCGTGCACCGGAGGGCGACTTCCGAGACTGGGACGCCATCACCGCCTGGGCCGAGGAAATCGCCACGGCGCTGCAGCCCGACACCGCCTCCATGTGACCTGGCGCCCGTGCGTCCGCTGACACGCCCTGCGGGCGGCGCCCGAGGGTGGCGGGGAGCCGGCGGTCGAGGTAGTAGTCCACCGCCCCGCGACCGGCGGCGATCTTCTTGACGGTCAGCACGGCCGGTCTCCCGTCCGCGCGGATCTCGTGATGCACTGGTGCGTCCCGATGCAGAAGTCATGCAGGAGTTGCTCCCGCGGGACGCGACTCGTGACAGGCCCGAACGGTGGGGTGGCGGAGCGGCTACAGCAGGCGGTCCCGAGCGACCTCGACGAAGGGCCGCAGGGCTTCGTTGCGGTCGAGCTCGTCGAGGACATCGGCGACGGTGCTGACGCGGCGTCGGTTGCTTGCGAGGTGCTCGAGTACGGCGGCCATCAGCTCCTGGTGCTCGTCGACGACCGCAACGAGGAACGAGGCCGGGTCGAGCACGGCGACCCGACCGGAGTCCACGAAGCGAGCTGAGCGGAAGTGGGCGGTGTTGGCCGTCACCACGACCTGGGCGCCTGCAGTCACCGCCGCGGCGAGCACACGGCGGTCCTCCGGCGCGTTGTCCATCTCGGCGACGACCTGCTGGGACACCTGGACCCACGCCGCGGGAAAGGCGCGACGCAGCGCGGCGATGGTGGTGTCGTCGAAGTGCTGCGGGTCGATGTCAGGGTGGTCCCGGAGCACGTTCCGGCGCATCTCGCCGATGATGTCGTCCGACCAGACCGGGTCGTAGTGGCCCATGGCCGCCAGGGTGAGCAGAACGTCGCGCAGCCACTGGGGGTACAGCACGTTGGCGTCGAGCACGACGCCGAGCCGCTCGGGAAGGCGGCTCACCGAATGCCCAGGTCCTCCTCAGCGGCCGCCATGGCGTTGAGCTCGTCCAGCTTGTGATCCCGCTTCGCCTTGAACGCTTCGAGGGCGCTGAGCGGGACGAGGTGACGGTTGCCCTTCTTGCGGTAGGGCAGCTTGCCGGACTTCAGCAGCCTACTCAGGTAGGGGCGGGACACACCGAGGAAGTCGGCGGCCTCCGTGGTAGTCAGCATCGGGTCGCTGCCAGCCGCGAGGGCGTGCACGACCTTGTGCAGGGTCTTCAGCGAGTCCGCCGGCAGGTCGACCGGCTCCGACTCACCCACGACCACCGACACCCCGCCCTTGCCCGCCGTCCTGACGGCGGCCTCCAGCTGGCGATCAAGCGCGGCGAAGCGCTCTGCGCGGTGCTCTGACATCGTCACGCCCTCCTTGCTATGTGAAACAAGTGTAACCGCCGAGGTGGCGCTCTGCGTAGCGACGGCGCGCTCGGCTCGCGTCTGCGTCGATGCGCTCCGACCACCGGTGCCCCGAGGCGCATAGGGGCGCGCATCGCCGCCGTGCGGCCGTCCGACATCCAGGCCTGGGTGAAGCGGCTGCTGACCGTGCACCGGCTCGCGCCGTCCACGTCGCGGGTCGTGCACGGCGTGCTCGCTTCGATGTTCAAGTCGGCCGTGCGAGACCGCACGGTGCTCGCACTCGAGGCCGCCATGCCGGCGCGCTGGCGGACCATGGTGCCGCGCGGGGCGAGCCGGTGACCCGCTCACGGTTCGGGGAGGCATGGCGGCAGGCCGCCGAGGACGCCGGGCCCCCCGGCACCTCGTACCACGACCTTCGCCACTGCTGCGCCTCGTTGCTGATCGACCCCGGCGACAGCGTGAAGGTCGTGCAGCGCCGGCTCGGCCACGCCTCAGCGACGGAGACGCTGGACACCTACTCGCACCTGTGGTCCGACAGCGAGGACCGCACGCGCGACGCCGTGGACTCCGTCCTCGGCCGCTCCTGTGAGCCAGGTGTGAGCCAAGCAGGTCAGAGGGGGAAAAGTGAGGGAGCCAGCCGGTAAGCCGGATTCTGTCCGCCCGGTCCGGGGCCACGTGCCCGGGAGATCGAGCGGGGCGACCATCTGTCTCGGGCCGCCGTCTCCGACGGCCTCCAGCAGCCTACCTGGTGCTCGGCGGGCCACCTGCGCACCTGCTTGGCCTTGCTCCGGACGGGGTTTGCCTGGCCGCCGACGTCACCGCCGGCGCCGGTGCGCTCTTACCGCACCCTTTCACCCTTGCCACGCACCCCGCGGTGGGGGTCGTTCGGCGGTCTGCTCTCTGTGGCACTGTCCGCGCGTCACCGCGCCTGGGCGTTACCCAGCGTCCTGCCCTGTGGAGTCCGGACTTTCCTCGGCGGGGGTCGTTCGACCCCCGACGCGGTCGCCTGGCCGGCTCCCTGCTGCCATGCTAGCGCCCATGCGACCGCCGTCCCCGGCCGTACCCGTCTCCGCGCGCCTGCGCCGGTCCGCACTGGCGCAGGGGGCGGTGGGCCGGCGCTGGCTGGCCGAGCTCCCCGCAGCCGTCGAGCGCGTCGCGCGTGCGTGGCAGCTGGAGGTCGGCGTGCCGCTGGAGCACAGCGGCGCGGCGGTGCTCCTGAGCGTGCGCACGGCTGCAGGAGCGCCTGCGCTGCTCAAGCTGTCCCTGCCGGACGAGGAGGCACACCACGAGGCGGAGGCACTGCGGCGCTGGAACGGCGCAGGGGCGGTCCGCGTGCTGCGAGCATCCGACGACGGGTTCGTCCTGCTCCTCGAGCGCTGCGTGCCGGGCCACGACCTGTGGAGCGTCACCCGCGACCAGCAGGTCGCGGTGCTCACCGGGCTGTTCCCACGCCTGTGGGTTGCGCCCACCCCTGACCTTCCCGTCACCGACCTCGGCGACACCGTGCGGCGGTGGCAACGCGAGTTTGCCGCGCAGGGCCGGGCGCTCGGGCTGTCCTGCGAGGTCGCCGACCGGGCCGGCGCATGGGCCCGTGAGCTCGGTAGCGACCAGCCGAGCCGCCTGCTCCACGGGGACCTGCATCCGGGCAACGTCCTGCGAGCCGAGCGCGAGCCCTGGCTGGCGATCGACCCGAAGCCGTGGCTCGGCGATCCCGCCTTCGACCTCGCCCAGCTGCTCGCGAACTGGCTCTGGGC
>SKPY01000374.1 GCA_007119305.1 Nitriliruptorales bacterium | reverse complement strand
GAGGCCACCGTCGTGGCGCCGTCTGCGCCCTGCGCCACCGCGGCAGGCAGGTCGCGCACCCCGAGCTTGCGCACCCCGGCGGTGCCGGCGAGCTGCTCGAGACCGCCGTCGTCAAGCCCGATGACCGGCCGACCGCCGATGACGCCGATGGTGGCCGGCACCGCGCCGGCGGCGCGCACGCTGTCCTCGAGCTCCCGCGCGACGGCGAGGTTGTCGGGCTGGGGCAGCCCGTGGGCGATGAGCGTGCTCTCGAGCGCCACGACAGGCTGGCCGGTCCGCACCGCCTCCGCGACCTCGTCCCGCACGACGGTGCTCATGCGCGCTCCGGGGCCAGCGCGGCGAAGCCCGGCCTGAGCACGTCGTCGATGAGGCGGTGGCGCTCCTCGACGGGGGCGAACGCGGCGTCGGCCGCGGCGACCTGCAGCGCCTCCACCGCGGCGAGGTCGAGGTCGAACGCGGCGGCCACCGCAGCGACCTCGCTCGACACCGTCACGCCGCTCATCAGGCGGTTGTCGGTGTTCACCGTCACGTTGAAGCCCAGGCGGTGGAGCAGCCCGAACGGGTGCTCGGCGACCGAGCCCGCGAGGCCGATGTGCACGTTCGAGGTGGGGCACACCTCGAGCGGCACGCGCCGCTCGTGCACCAAGCCCGCGAGGTCGCCGAACGTCGGGGGCTGCGTGTCGGCGATGTCGTCGGTGATCCGCACGCCGTGCCCGATGCGCTCGGCGCCGCAGTCCAGCAGCGCCCCGCGGAGCGAGGAGAGCCCGGCGCCCTCGCCGGCGTGCACGGTCAGTCCCAGGCCGCCGTCGCGGGCGACGCGGAACGCCTCGCGGTGCGCCTCGGGTGGGAAGCCGGCCTCCGGCCCCGCGATGTCGAAGCCCACGACCCCCCGCTCGCGCCAGCGCACGGCCGCCTGCGCGGCGTCGAGCGTGCGGCCGCGCTCGCGCATCCCGCAGACGATCAGGCGGGCGCTGACGCCGTGCGTGCGGCTGCCGCGGTCGAGCCCGGCGAGCACCGCCTCGAGCGCAGCGTCGAGCGTGAGCCCCTCCGCGGTGCACAGCTCGGGGGCCATGCGCACCTCGGCGTACGCGACACCGTCGGCGGCGTGGTCCGCGACGCACTCGTAGGCCACCCGCTCGAGCGCAGCGGCGCGCTGGAGCACCGCGACGGTGTGCGTGAACGCCGTGAGGTAGCGCTCGAGGCTGCCCGTGGCGACGCTGCGGCGGATGCTCGCCGCGAGCGCGTCCGGGTCGGTGCTGGGCAGGCCGGTGTAGCCGGCGGCCTGCGCGAGCTCGACCAGCGTGGTCGGCCGCAGCCCCCCGTCGAGGTGGTCGTGGAGGACCAGCTTCGGGGCGCGGCGGATCACCTCCGCGGACGGCACGGCTGCTCCTTCCCTGCGACTGCGCCGCCAGCCTACGTGTCCCGACGGCGTGCACGAGCCGGGGCGTCGCCGCGGGCCCGGGGCCGCGTCCTCAGATGCCGGGGCGGGCCGCACCGACGTAGTCGGAGCGGTTGATCGAGCGGTAGCGGACGACCTGCCCGGTGTAGGGCGCCTCGATCATCTGCCCGTCGCCGACGTACATGCCGACGTGGTGGATCGGGCTGCCGAAGAAGAGGAGGTCGCCGGGGCGGAGCTCGGAGCGTGACACCTTGGTCAGCCCGGCGTACTGCGCCCGTGAGCTGCGGGGGATCTCCACGCCCGCCTGCCGCCACGCCCACGAGGTCAGGCCCGAGCAGTCGAAGCGGTTCGGACCGCTCGCGGCCCACTGGTAGGGCATGCCGAGGCGCGACCGCGCGGCCTCGACCGCCGCGGCAGCCGCCGACGACGGCTGGGCCGCCGGCTGCGGTTCGGGCTCGGGTTCGGGTTCCGGTTCCGGTTCGGGTTCCGGTTCCGGTTCGGGTTCCGGCTCCGCGGCCGGCTGGGAGCTCGACGTGGTCTCGGCCGCCGTCTGGGTCTGCGCCTCACCCGAGCGGCTGCGGTCGGCGCGCGCCGCGACCTCCCGCTCGCGGGCCTCGGCGTCGCGGCGTTCGCGCTCTGCGGCCTCCCGGCGCTCCTGCTCCTCCTGCTCGCGCCGCTCCTGCTCGCGCCGCTCCTGCTCGCGCCGCTCGCGCTCGAGGCGCTCGACGGTGGCACGCAGGTCGGCGACCTCGCTCTCCTGCGCGGCGAGCCGCTCCTCGATCGCCTCGGCCTGTGCGGCGAGCTCGGCGTCAGCCGCGACCGCGCGCTCGCGGTCGAACTCGAGCGCGGCCACCTCGGCCGCCAGCGTGCGCTGGTCGACCACGAAGCGCTCCAGCGTCCCGTGGTGCGCCTGCTGCGCACGCGCCAGGTAGCCGATGCGGCGCTGCGCCTCGGCGGCGTCGCCTGCGCTGATCACGGTCTCGAGGCCGCGCACGGCGGTGCCCTGATACAGCCCCCGCAGGACGCTGCCGACCTCGTCGGCCTGCGCGGCGATCCCCTGCTCGAGCGCGTCGACCTGCTCCTCCCGCTCGCCGATCGTGGCGTTCAGCTCATCGAGCTCCTCCTGCGCCTGGTGGTAGCGCTCGACCGCGAGCGACAGCTCCGCCTCGAGCTCCATGAGGCGGGCTTCGGCCCGCGCGACGTCGTCCCGGTCCGGCTCGGCGTGGGCGAGCGGCGCCGGCAGCGCGACGACGAGCGCAGCCGCGCACAACGCCGCGAGCGCGGTCCGGAGCGTGCGCGTGGGCTCTACGAGCGCGGGACTCATGCGAGGAAGGCGTGCCGGGTCAGCCACAGCGCTGAAGGGTGGCAGAACCGCGCCCGAAAGTCCAACGCCGTCCCCGGCGCAGGCCCGCGCGCCGGCGCTGTCCCATTTGCCCTGACCAGCGCGTGCATGACGGCGGCGCACGCGGGTAGAGGGTCAGTGTGCGACGGCGACACGACGACGGACCCCAACGGCTGGTGGCCGTCACGCGCGCTGCGGGGGTGACGGACCCGCGGGTGCTCGAGGCCCTGGCGGCCACGCCCCGAGCGGACTTCGTGCCCGAGCACCTGCGCGCCGACGCCTACCACGACCGTCCCGTCCCGCTGCCGCACGGGCAGACCACCAGCCAGCCCTCGCTCGTCGCGCACATGGTCAGCGTGCTCGAGCTCGGCCCGCACGACACCGCGCTGGAGATCGGCACCGGCTACGGCTTCCAGACCGCCCTGCTCGCGCGTCTGTGCGCCCGCGTGGTCAGCATCGAGCGCTACCCGGATCTCGCCGAGGCCGCGACGGCCAACCTGACGCGTGCGGGGTTCACCAACGTCGAGGTGCGCGTCGGCGATGGGACCCTGGGCGCCCCCGACGCCGCCCCGTTCGACGGGATCGTCGTGTCGGCGGCGTTCCGTGAGGTGCCCCCGCCGCTCGGTGAGCAGCTCGCCGAAGGGGGGCGGCTCGTGATGCCGGTCGGCGGAGGGGGCAACGACGTCGTCATCTGCTACACGCGCCGCGGCGGCAAGCTGGTGGAGCGGTCGCGTCTCGGGGGTGCCCGCTTCGTACCGCTCACCGGCCGCTACGGCTTCCGCGACGGGTAGCGGCACGCGGGACGGGCGTCACTCGAGCACGAGGCGGTCGCCGGTGCGCCGCACGCCCGTCCCGAGCGGGGCGCAGGCGGCGCGCAGGCGCCGCTCGATGGTCGCCGCGTCGTCGGCGCCGGCGACGCGGGTCACGCAGTAGTCGAGGTGCAGCGGCACGGCCTCGACGCCGGTGACGCCGCGCTCGTCCACCTCGACGAACCACAGCAACCCGAGGTCGTTGCGGCGCTCGGGGTGCACCGCGTAGTCGTCGACGAAGTCGCCGAGGTCGTAGCACACGGTCGTCGGCCCGCTGCGGGCCACGCCGTGGAAGCAGTGCGCGGAGTGGCCCGCCACCAGGTGCGCTCCCGCCGCGGCCAGCTGCTGGGCTGCCGCACGGACGTGCGGCACGGGTGCGGCGACCATGTTCGGCCCCCAGTGCGGGGTCACGACGACGACGTCGGCGGCACAGGATCCGAGCGCGGACCCCACCCAGACGGGCACCCCCGAGGCCAGGTTCGCGTAGGCGATGCCCGGCGTGTCCTGTGCCGCTGCGTACTCGGCCGGGTGGTCGGACAGGCCCGCCACCGCGAGGCGCAGGCCCGCCGCTTCGAGCAGCGCGGGCCGGCGGGCGGCGGCGACGTCGCTGCCCGCGCCCGTGTGGGCGATGCCGGCTGCGTCGAGGTGGTCCAGGGTGTCGCGCAGGGCCAGCCGACCGTAGTCCAGGGCGTGGTTGTTCGCGAGCGTCACCGCGTCGATGCCGAGCTCGGCGAGCAGCTCCGCCGCGACCGGGGGAGCGCGGAAGAAGAACGGCTTGCCCGGGTCCGGCCAGCGCTCGCCCCGCTCGGAGATGCAGCACTCGAGGTTGCACAGCGCGAGGTCGGCGTCGCCCACGAGCGCGGCGACCGCGTCGCTCCACGGCTTCCGGCCGGCCGTGATGTGCTCGGCGACCTTGCGGCCGAGCATCGTGTCGCCGGCGAGCGCAAGCCGCATGCACACCACCCCCACGCATCGTGGTCGCTTCGTGCCCAGCGTCGCACGTAACGGGCGCAGCCGCCCGCCAGCGCCGGGGGCGACGAGCGCCGCCGTGCGCTGCAGGCGCGGATGCGCGACGCTTGGGCCGACGACGAGAAGGGCGCTGCAGATGGAGTTCCACGCACACGGGGCCACCCACCAGGGGCTCGTCCGGCCGGGCAACGAGGACGCGTTCGTCTGCGGCCGGCGCGTGTTCGCCGTGGCCGACGGGCTCGGCGGGCACGTCGCGGGCGAGGTCGCCTCGCGGGTCGCCCTCGGGCCGGTCGAGGCGCTCGACGGCGACGACCGTGACTGCGCCGGGCTCGCCCGCGCGCTCCCGCAGGCGGTGCGCGACGGCAACCGCGCGGTCATCGCCGACGCCGAGGAGCACCCCGAACGGTTCGGCATGGGCACGACGCTGACCGCCGGGGTGGTCTGTGGCGCGGCCGTGCACCTCGCGCACGTCGGCGACAGCCGGGCCTACCTGCTGCGACCGGACCAGGGGCTGCGGCAGCTCACGACCGACCACACGCCCGTCGCGGAGGCGGTCGCGGCGGGGCTGCTCAGCCCCGACGACGCGGCCGTGCACCCCGAGCGCAACGTCCTGTCGCGGGTGCTCGGCCTCGACCCGCACGTCGAGGTGGACGCCCCCGGGCCGGAACCGCTGCAGCCCGGCGACCGGCTGCTGCTGTGCTCCGACGGCCTGACCGAGGTGGTCCGCGACGACGAGATCGCCGCCGTGCTCGCCGAGCACCACGAGCCTGCGGCGGCCTGCGACGCCCTCATCGCTGCGGCGCTGGCCGGCGGTGGCCCCGACAACGTCACCGTCGTGGTCGGCGTGGCCGGCGCCTCCGGCTAGCCGCGCCGGCGGGCCTGGTCGGCGCTGGTCTTGTCGCGGACGCGTCCAGGGTGTAGGACCGTGGTGGCACGCGACCCGAGGAGAGTGTGAGATGCCCGCCGAACGTGTTCGCGAGTTCCTCGAACGTCACGGCGTCGAGTACGAGGTGCACACCCACGACCGGGCGGTGACGGCCCAGGCGGTCGCCGCCGCGGAGCACGAATCTGGCTGGCACGTCGCGAAGCCGGTCTTCGTCGAAGGCGCGGGCCGTCTGGCGATGTTCGTGGTGCCAGCCCCAATGCTCGTGGACCTCGAGCGTGCCGCGAACGTGCTCGGCGCGCCCGAAGCGCGGCTGGCGGACGAGGCGGTCTTCAGCGCGCGGTTCCCGGACTGCGAGACGGGCGCAGAGCCGCCCTTCGGCGAGCTCTACGGCGTGCCCACCTACGTCGATGAGCGGCTCCTCACCGAGCAGCGGCTCGTCTTCTCCGGCGGCAGCCACACCACGACGATGACCGTCGGGCTCGGCGACTACCTGCGCGTGGTCGAGCCGGAGCGGGTCGCGGTCGGCGTGCCGGAGGGCTGAGGCCGGCGACGACGCGGTCACGGGCGGACCGGCGCCACGAAGAGGCTCTGGAGCCCGCGGCCGAGCAGGCCGCGCTCATCGGAGAGCGCGCTCGCGGCGAGCCCCGTCCCGTCGGCTTCCAGCCAGGTGCGCGCGTCGACGTGGACCCATTCCCCGACCGGCAGGCGATGGCAGGCCACGGTGAGGTCGGTGTTCACGAACAGCAACGTGCCCGGGTCGGCCTCGCCGCTCACGCCGTTGCCGGCGTCGGCCACGAGCAGCACCCGCGCCAGCGGTGTCCACGCGGTGGCAGGCAGCAAGGGCCTGCGCGCGCGAAACCACACCCCCGCAGGTCCGGGCCGGCGCCAGGCGCCGTGTGTGAACCGGGCTTCCACGCCCGTGTGCCAGCCGGTCGCGGGAGCGTCGGCCCAGAAGGGCTCGGGCGTGCCCTCCTCGGGCGCGGGCGGTGGGGGCTCCGCACGAGCGGTCACGGCGAGCTCGGCGGTGCGGATCCGCCACGCGCGGGCCAGCATCGCCGGCCCGTCCGGGGTGGTCAGG